>NZ_JAMYNH010000032.1:0-45181 GCF_040318975.1 Mesorhizobium sp. M0983
GGTTCCTTCGAATCAGGTTGGTGTCAGCAACCCGACCTTACCGGCGAACTGTCGATGACCACCGCAAAGCCGCTCGCTCGCTACAGCGCTATCGAGGGCGCGCCCGCGAGCGGCTTCGCTACCGCCGAGCTACACCACCTGTGGGGACGCGACCCGCGTCGTGCAGACGTTCAGCTTCTAGTTAACGCGTCTTGAAGGCACGAACTCGATAGCCCACTGGACGGCGGGGCGTGACGCAGGCCCGCCAAGCAGACGCGAACAAACTACCGGGCGGCTGCGGGCAACAGTGAAGCCGTCGTACCGTCAAAACCGGCATGGGCCGGCTCGTGGCCGGAGCCGCCGCCCGAGATGACCGTGTAGCCCTTCTCGGTGACTGTCAAAGTCACGATCCTGATCCGCGGGTCCAAAAGCGCCTCCAGCAGCTGAGCGGGGCCCGCCGGTGCGACAAGAATATGGCCGATAGAACCGACTATCCGAAGGCTCGTCTGTTCATCTTGACGACTGACAACTGTGTACAAACCATCTTGGGGAGCAAGCGCGTCCCGCGTGTCCGAACTCCGGAGCAGGCTGCAATCATGCCCCAATCGAGTTGTCCCGCGGCCAGGCAATCATCCGTATAGATTGCCTGATGGGCCCTGTGCCAGTTGCCGATACCGAGATGCACGATTCCGGGCGTCACACTCCGTCGATCGTACCGATGAATTTGGACACCGGCTGATGCGAGCGCCAAATTGGCGTGAGAAAGACGATTTTCCATTGTATGCAGCTCAATCGAAATGGAGACCACCGTTCATATCGATAACCTCGCCCGTGATGAAACCGGCTAGAGGAGACGCGAGGAATGAAACGGTGTGGGCGACTTCTTGAGGTTCGCAAAATCTCCCGACCGGGATTTGAGCAAGCTGGGCCGCGCGCTGTTCGTCGTTGAGCTGTTCGGAAACCATCGGCGACATTACGTAGGCGGGCGCAATTGCATTCGAGGTCACGCCCTGGCCAGCGGTCTCGCGGGCAATTGAAAAGGTCAGCCCGATCATCGCGCTCTTCGAAACTGAATACGCCGTCCCTGCGGTCAAGCCTCCGCTTTTGGCGGCATAGGAGGAGATATTGATCACCCGACCCCACCGTTTCGAGCGCATCCCTGGAAGAAATATCTGGGCGAGAAGGAATGCGGCTTCTACGTTGACTATGTTGACCCTTCGCCATTCCTCGATCGAGGTATCTGCCATTTTGTGGTTCGACAGAATGCCAGCATTGCATTATCAATCAGTGCAAACAATATATAATCCTGGCATCACTTTTGTGAAATTATCAGCTTTATTACTTACCTCTACTTTCCAATATGCTTTCTGCGTGGGTGAGCGCTTCAAAGGCACCAGGCTTAGGCCAAAACTCCTGGTCCTCAAGAATCGGGACTTGCGGCTAAGTGGCGTGACGCCAATAGTAGAAGAAGGCATCCTCGATAGTGGGTGTCGCGATGTAGCGGTCTAGCGACTTGAACCCCCGACATCTGCACCGGAACATTCTGCCGCATCTTACCCTGTCCGATTTGCAGGTCGCTACTCGCCTTTCCCGAACGAGCCGGCGAGGCAGCTTCCGCACCACGCAACATCTCTTATCTAGGGCAACACGATCTCTTCATTACCGGATGGTGCGGGATGTGGATTTGTTGTGCCGACTGCAATATGGCCCCGTTTATCGGGACTGAGGCTTGTCGAAACAGTCAACCGTCTGGATTTGATATCGTTGTGCTGTTTCGATGCCGACGTTGTCGAGGCCGCGTCTATGAAGAGTGACACGCTTTCGTACCCACCCCGCGGCCTCTCTCGTGAGGAAGCAGCGCGCTATGTCGGTGTCGGATCGACACTATTCGACGACATGGTTGCTGACGGCCGCATGCCGAGGCCTAAGCACGTCAACAGTCGCGCGATCTGGGATCGTGTGGCGCTCGATATCGCTTTCTCCGCCCTGCCAGACAAAGACAATGGTCTGCAACAACTATTGGAGCGGAGCAAACGAGAGCCGACAAGGAGATAAGCAACTACGCACATTGCGTATACGCTGCAGGCGTAGTACAGTCACCGCCTGAGCGGATGAGATGATGTGAACGACAATGAAAAGCTCGCGCGAGAAGTGAAAGCCTGGCGGGCGAAGGGAGGATTCACCGCCGAGAGTGCAGCCAACGTCTTGGGAATACCGAAACGCACTCTTGAAGGTATAGAGCAAGGTCGTGGCTTCCCTTACCCGGTACTTCTGCGCGTTGCTATAGAAAGCAAGACCCTTTCGCTTCAGGCAATGCTGGAGGATTCCTCGCCTGTGAAGCAACGGCAGCGGAAAACTCAAAGTGAGATCTAATGGCCAGATCATTCAAAGATGTCCTCTACCCCGGCGTTTCGTCGCGCATCAAGAACGGAAAGCTCGTCTATCGCTATCGCGGCAAAGGAATGCCCGAAATTCGGCTTCCTGGCAGACCAGGCGATCCTGAGTTCGAAGCCGCCTATGAACAGGCAACGCAAGGCCAAGGTCAAAAGGCCGTCATCATTGACTTGCCCGGTCTGGCGTTGCCAAAGACATTTGGTCATGCTGCGCGCCGACTTGAAGCGACGATGGAATGGCTGGACTTCGACGAAGCGACGCAGCAGAAGAATGCCCGGCTTATTGAACGCTTCCTTCGGATGCAGGTCGATCCTGCCTATCCGCTGACTTGGCGCAACACGCCGGTGGAACATCTCGATGCCGACCATTTGCGTGCGATTATCCAAAGTGTCTTTGCCACCAACCGGACGGTTGCCAAGCACCTGCTGGTGGCAATCAAGAAGCTCCTATGGGTGGCGATCGAAGTTGAGAAATGGATCAAGCCGCAGGACGATCCCTCGCTGTCGATCCGTGTCCGCATTCCAAAATCGACTGCCAATCCCGCCTGGCCGATCGCCATTCGTGAAAAGTTCGAGGCGCACCATCCAATCGGATCAGCGCCGCGCACCTGCTATGCGCTCGGTTTCTGGCTCGGGAACCGACGCGGCGATATCGCCTCACTGGAATGGGACGATTTGGTCCTCGAGGAGATCGAATTGTTCGATGGCTCCTTGGAAACAATCGAAGCCTTCGACTTCCGACAGCAGAAAAATCGCAACCGTCATGGCGGGCGCGAGATGTTCATCCCTGTTGTGGACAAGCTGGCGCAAGCTTTAGTGCCATTAGATCGCTCTAAGGGTGGGACGGTATTGAAGCACGCCTATGGGCGTCCGTTCTCCAAAAAGAGCCTCACTGGCATGATGGCACATTGGAACAAGCAGGCCGGCATCCCGGAGGGCTACACCCTGCACGGGCTGCGCCGTACCTTCGGCACGTATCTCGCCGAATGCAACATCCAAGCCCGCACTATCATGGAGGCGATGGGGCATTCTTCAATGACGGTAACAGACCACTATGTGCGAGAGGCCAATAAGAAACGGATGGCTGTCGATATCGCCCGCGCCATCAACGAGCGGGAAGCCAAACGCGACGCCATGAAGCAACGGATACCTCTGCGCGTCATCAAATGAGTGAATCAACCCGACCAAGCGGAGGGTGGCACATCGGCCGCCCTTTTTTGGGCCCATAATAGGCCCAAAACGTTTTGGGCCGAAGCGTATTTTCCTCAATAAAATCAAATGGTTATGGTGGGCCCGGAGGGTGCTTGGAAAGTCAGAAATATCAAAGGCTTATTCGACAGTGGGACTGTGTTGCGTTACTATGCTTTCCAATGTTTTCCGGTTATTTTGTCCCACCTTCTGATGCCGATTGCGTTCATTCGCCCACGAACGAGTGACATCCGCCTAGCTCAAGAGTTTCGGGGCCTGAGCAGGAATGATGCACCATTTCGAGACGTTCGAATTGGCGATTGGCATTGCAGTTTCATCCTAGACCAAGACTAGTTCTGCCAAGTTAGCGTCACCGCCTCCCGTTGCACCCGCTGCCAATCTGCCTCGGTCAATTTCCGATTCCACAAGCGTCGTTCCTGAATGAGCGTTCAGCCTTCCTAGTGGCAATTAGCCAGCGACACGTTGACCGTTCTCGTCATGCGCAGGTGAAATCTACGTCCGACCATAAACGTCGTCGAAGCGCACGATATCATCCTCGCCGAGATAGTCGCCGCTCTGCACTTCAATGATCACAAGGTCGATTCTGCCAGGGTTTTCCAGCCGATGCGTATGGCCGCAAGGGATGTAGGTCGACTCGTTGGTCGCCAGGAACAGCTCCCGGTCGCCGTTGACTATTTTCGCAGACCCGCTGACCACCACCCAGTGCTCGGAGCGATGGTAGTGCATTTGCAGGCTCAAACGTCTACCGGGCTTCACCTCGATGCGTTTGATCTTGAAGCGCTCGCCTTCCTCTAGAACCGTATAAGTACCCCATGGCCGGTGTACGGTGCTAGGGACCAGATGAGCTTCATGTCCGGAAGCCTTGAGGCCCTCGAACAGCTTCTTAACGTCCTGAACGCGGTCGCGGGATGCGACGAGCAAAGCATCCGGGGAATCCACGATCACCAGATCGCTGACGCCGACCGTTCCGATGACGCGCTTGTCGGAGCTCACGTAGCTGCCGGTCGTGTCGACCATGTGAACATCGCCGCGGATCCTGTTCCCGCTTTCGTCGGGGACGATCAAATCGGCCATTGCGTTCCAGGATCCAATGTCGTTCCAACCCATGTCGCAGGGAACCACGGCAAGTTTATTCGTCTTCTCCATGACAGCGTGGTCGAGCGAGATTCGCGGCGCGGAGCCGAAATGCTCAGGCGCGAGTTCGATTTTGGCAAAGCCATCGCCTTGACTGAACCGGCCGTTCTCGTAGCTGTCGGAGACGGCCTGGATCACCGCGGGGCAATGCGATGCCATCTCGTCGAGCATGGTTTGTGCGCTAAAGCAGAAAATGCCGGCATTCCAGAAGAAGCGCTTGGACGCGACATAGGCTTTGGCTGTGTCCAGATCCGGTTTTTCAACGAAACGGACGACTTTCTCACCATCCGCTTCGATATAGCCGAATGCGGTGTCCGGTCTGGTTGGGGTGATGCCCAATGTGGCGATCCGCCCGAGCTTCGCATGTTCGATGGCCCGGCCCATGACGTCTAAAAATGCAGGCAGGTTTCCAACCATGTGATCGGCCGGGAAGACGCATAGAATTGCGTCAGTGCCTTGCGTTGCCCGGGCATGAATGGCGGCTGCCGCCACGGCGGCGGCCGTATCGCGGCCTTCAGGCTCGAGCAGAAAGGTGCGCGGCAGGACCACGGAATCCAGTTCGTCAAAGTCGTCCTTCGTAACGAAGAGGTGTTCGCCGGATATCACACCGACGAGTTCCACTACGCCCTCTATCGAAGCGGCGCGCAGCACAGTGTGCTGAATGAGAGAATGTCCATCGGCTACTTTGAGGAAAGGTTTGGGGTGCGATTGCCTCGAAGCGGGCCATAGCCGCGATCCGGCTCCACCGCTGATAATGACAGGAACCACTTTCATTAAACAACCTCGATTTCGTCTCTGGACGTCATTGCCCGCGCCCTTAGCGTCAGCGTCACGACCGCCGTCGCTCTGGGATGGTCTTGCGGCGCTCCGAGTAACAGCGAAGTTCTGGCGCGTTGCCGGACGGCCGCAGATGAATGATCTCGTCATTCTGTATTCGTGCCCTAAGGCCGTCGGTTTTCATCGACGTCGGCAACAGTCCCGAATGGAGCCAAGAACTGCTGCAGTGTGTCCGGATCCTCGAGCCTGCGGATCAAGCTGAGCAGCTGCGGGACATTTAGCGTATGCCATGGCCCGCCTCTCGTGGACTGCGGTCGATGTCTCTATGCCTGTTCGTTGCATCTGCCGAATTGTCCAGATAGCGGGTCCTAATCAAGATGAGAGATTCTTTGGCTGCCTTCTATCAAAATCAAACGACTTGGGTCCTTCAGATTGAACTCAATTACCCGCGGTACGAAAAGGCGTGCATATCGTGTAAAGGCGCTCGTCGGAGGAAACCGAATTACGGTATCGCAGCGCCCGAGAAGATACATCTCAACGAGGGCGGAAATTCCGCCGTCAATCCCGAGTGCTGCAGTGTGCAAGGGGCCATCTTGATCGGATCGGAAACGCTTGGGGACGGTGAGAAGATCGGGAAACCTGGCCGACAGGTGATCCAGGATCTGCGCGCTGTCCGTGCACAAGAACAGCCGCACAGGCTTGGGGTGCGGTAACGCTTTAGCCTTATCAACCGCAGTGCACACTTGTCGAACGGCGAACTCCGGATCGGCCCAGTAGGGCGCATGGTCCATGATGTCTTCACCGTTACCATGTCGAACATGAACCCCGATGATGCTGTGCCCCTCAAAACATTCTTGGTAAATGGCATCTATGCGTGTTTGAATTTCAGACCGAGGCTTGACACTCTGGAAGACCTGCCGCTCGGCATCCTCATCGCAGCGCCACATCAAACAAGCGTCACACACTACTGTGTTCGCTTCGACATCGTGTTCGGCCTGAAAGAGCTCGCCCAACGCGTCGCGCTCTTGGAAAATCTGCTCATCTGGGCGGTAAAGGCAGTCGATCGCTGGCCTATTCCACCACTCCGGGAAGAAGGGACCCGGGAAGGAAAAGTCGTTGATCCGGTCGTCGCAAATAGCCGGTACGCCAGCGATGTCATTGATCGGTTGGAAGAACACCGGAAAGGCATTTGTGAAGGGTTGGTCGAGATAGCAGGACCCGCGCCAGTCGACGGCGAGCGTTCGTCCCGACCGCTGAGCGTAGCGCCAAGCGGCCGCCAGCGACCACAGACAATCACCGAACCCCGTACGCCTCTGAGAGACGACGAACCGGCGCTTTACCAATCCACTGACCTGCATTTTCGGAAATCTCGTTTCAGAGACGAGGTTGCATCTGACTTGGGATCTCTTAATCGATACTAGTCGACCGTTACGCCGGGCGATTTGGTAGAGGCTGCGCCGTGGGGCAGAGAGCTCCGTCAGCACTGCCTATCCTTATCTCTGTGACGCTCGCAAATCTTGACGCCGGTACACTCGCTCCGGTTTAAATTCAGCGTTCTCTAATGCGCCCGGCGACATGTGTAAAATTGATTGCGTGGATGTGGCCCATCCATGTGTTGGATACTAAGGCGTTCCTTGACGATGAGCTCTGCTGACGTGGGGCCGCGCCTTGCTAAGCGAAACAGCCGGTCGAGGCAGTCCACAAAGTCCCTTTTTCAAGTCCAATTCTTAACTGCCTCAACCTAACATGGCATTTGCGGGGCGTTTCCTGAAGGACGGATGTGCAGGACCCGGCAGCCGTCGAATGTCAGGCGCAGGCCATCCACGTCATTTATGGCCATCATGGCGTCCGGTCCCATCGAAAGATGCGACACGGCGCCCTCTGACGCTTTCAAGTGCGCCAACATGGCGCAACTCCTGCCGGATAGCTTTCGATCCGGCTGGACTGAGCGACTGGCACGCGATGCTGTGCGACGACGGCCGAGAGAGGAATTTTGGCGTCTGCAACCATGTGGAGGATCGTTCCGACGGTTCTGCTGGTTCTGGGTGTCGGAGCCGACACCTGTGCGAACCCGCTTTCGTCCGTTTTCGAAAGGCCCTTGAGGTTCATGACCCTGTTGTTCGCCGAGATCACCCGCCAGTTCAGCGATCCAGGTGAAGATCGGCACGCTTGTCGATGCGGCGATCATCGCCTCGGCCAGCGAAGACGATGAAGAGGGCCAGGGTCAAGCACAAGGGCCGACCAGCGTTTCATTGCTTCAAAGCCCATTTCGGTGCCTACGCCGATACGGCCCTTGTCGAGGAGATCGCCGTCACGGCGCCCACACCGAGGACGGCAACGCCGTTCCTGATGCTCTGCCCGACAATCCCGGCGAAGGGTTTGCCGACAGCGCCTACCCAGGCAATCATCTCGGCGACGCGGTGCGCGCCAAGCGTGGAAGGCCGCGCATCATCGCAACCGCTATGTGGGGGCGCGACGAGGCCGAAAGCTCGACGCCTGGAACCACCGATCCACAGAATTTGTAGTCGGATCGAGAAGATCTTCGGTACCTGGAAACGAAGCTACGACCTTCGCCGGATGCGATGGCGAGGGCTGGCAAAGGCAGCCGTTCAAATCCGCCGCACTGCGAATCGCCTACGTATGAAACACAGTTTGATGGTCGCTTCGTCCCCCATCGTTGAAGCTCGTTGAAGCCCAGCCACCGTTTTCCGGCTCGCCGCCCGAAATTCATGGAGGTCAATACGTAATGCCTTACCCGCGCTTTTCGCCGCCGTCTCAGACGTGCGGTTCGCCCGAAGCCGCCCACTGACACGAACTTTGTCTTCCCGCGGAGGGAAACCTAGCACCCACGGTTGTGCCGCCGATGGTGCCGCGCTGCGCTGTCAAACAATCCACTTTATGGATGCACCTCATCCAAACAATCGATTTCACGGATCAAAACAATTTCCATTAGAAGACGCTGAAGCAGGCAAAGATTACCTGGTTAGCGCAAAGCAGCCCGCATGTGCGACTTAGGCAGGTTAGCGGCGAGACTCTGTTTTGCTATGCCTCGAAGCAGGAGCAGGTGTGCTCGCTGGCTGACACTGTCAATGACGAGCTCCGCACCGCATCTGTCGAAGTCCTACCATAGGCTATGGGGCGGGCCGCAGTTTGCTGGCGGTGTGGCGAGCCAGATTCGAAACTTCAACTATAATAGAGCAGGAAGAAAATGGGCGAGAACAGGAAAGTTGCTCTGGTTACGGGCATAACGGGACAGGATGGTGCCTATCTTACCCGTCTTCTGCTGGAAAAAGGCTACATCGTTCATGGGATTAAGCGACGTTCCTCTTCCTTCAACACGGGTCGCATCGAAGACATCTACCAAGACCCGCACGATCCCGATCCGCGCCTAATTTTGCATTACGGTGACCTCACTGATGCGACCAATCTCATCCGAGTAGTTCAGGAATCCCAGCCAGACGAGATTTACAACTTGGCCGCTCAGAGCCATGTCCAGGTGTCGTTCGAAACGCCGGAATACACAGCAAACGCCGACGGTATCGGAACATTGCGACTTCTTGAGGCGATCCGCCTCCTCGGTCTGAAGGACAAGACCCGCTTCTATCAGGCCTCGACTTCAGAGCTCTACGGCCTCGTGCAATCCGTACCGCAGAACGAAACAACGCCCTTTTATCCGCGCAGCCCTTACGCCGCCGCCAAGCTCTACGCCTACTGGATCGTGGTCAACTATCGCGAGGGCTATGGTATCCACGCTTCCAACGGCATTCTCTTTAATCATGAAAGCCCACTGCGCGGCGAAACTTTTGTGACGCGCAAGATCACCCGCGCCGCCGCTGCTATCTACCTCGGCAAGCAGGACAAGCTTTATCTCGGCAATCTCGATGCTCAACGCGATTGGGGCCATGCGCGTGAGTACGTGCGTGGTATGTGGATGATGATGCAGCAGGATCAACCGGATGATTACGTGCTGGCGACGGGCAAGACGACCCCTGTCCGCCAATTCGTCGAATGGGTTTTCGAAGATGTCGGCGTCGAGCTCGAATGGCGTGGTGAGGGAGTCGACGAAAAGGGCTATGATGTCGAGACCGGCAGATGCCTGGTCCAAGTAGACCCACGCTACTTCCGCCCCACGGAAGTCGATCTTCTCCTGGGCGACGCCACCAAGGCGAAGGAGAAGCTCGGCTGGATGCATGAGACATCCGTGCGCGAGCTCGCCGCGGAAATGGTGCGGGAAGACCTCAAGGTCATGCAGACATCGGTAATAATGAAGGAAGCATAATGTACGATCTGAAGGGAAAAAGCCGTAGTGGGTCGCGGGCAACAAGGGTATGGTGGGTAGCGCTGTTGTACGCCGCCTCGGCGTCTGAAGACTGCAAAGTTGTTGCCGCGGAAAGCGGTAGTTCCGTTACCGACCCATAACCAACCGGCAGTCTGTAGTTGATTGGTCCACAGCGGAACCTGCGGCGCGACAATGAAGCTGTGAGCGTTGCGTCAATTAAAATGAGAATGCTGGCGGGTTGGAACGCAGGCAGGGCGTAGCCCGACTGGAGTTGGACGGCCGGAGCACATCCACGAGCTGACGCCTGGGACCCGTTCTGGCTCTAGCCTCGTAACCGACCCGGGCGGCACGGCCAACCGCTCCCTGTCCGCCGGCGAGTCAGCTTAGGGGCGCTACTTGCTCGTTGGGACGAGACCAACGACCGCTTCCCACGTCGGCCGGACCATCCATTGCCTCATCACTCATCTGAAGTATGAACACGCCAACCGACCGCGTGCGTCGTCAGTATCAGTGGGGGGCAAATTCGCCGGGAACAACTTTTATTCTGGAAACAACCGGCATGCTCATCTGCCGAAAGACGTCTGGCGGACTGAGCCCATTGAAAGTTGATAAGGCACATGGGCGCCACATCGCGCGGGATCAAGCTTCGAAGAAGGCGCGTAGCGCGGACTTCCGAACCGTTCAAAGTCATGAAGCAATCGAGGGCGCCGCGATTGCCCCGGAAAGATATTCCTTCGCGGTAGCTCGCAAGCGATCGGCGTGGTCATAGATTTCGTCGAGCGAGTCGATCTTAACCTTCTCTTCCTTCTCACAATCGAAAAGCCCAAGATATTTAACCGACCTGTTAAACCACAGCCGAGCCAAGGGCTTACGGTTGTTGTTGTCGACCAGGATCCCGCAATAGCTTTTCTGATCGCGCATGATCACCCTGGCTGGCTTTAAAAGGTCCCGGACGATTGCCCGCACAACCATGAAGCCCTCTCGCTCGTCCTCAGTGGTCACAACCTCTTCTTCGGCGCCAAGTCCGTCGGCGCCAATTTCTGAAACCTCAGTCTCGGCCAACGCTGTGGAAAGACGTGACTGAACGGATTCTCGAACGATCTCGCGAAAAGCCGCTTTGACCATGGGTGTGAATTGCTCCTTCACCTGGGCGGTGAACCGTCCTTGGTAAAGGCCGCCAGTCACCATCCGCACAAAATCCTCTGGTGGATTCTCCATCACGCTTCCAATTTCTTTCTTGATCGCCGATGTATATTTCAAGCGGTGAGCGGATTGCAGAATCCCATCCACATTGAAATCCGCTTTCGCGAATTTCTTCAACTCGGAGATCAATTGCCCCTGTAGGTCCGAAAGATCGAACGTGAGGAACGGTCGGTCATCGAGCTTGTTTGGTGCAACTAAGTCCGTATGAAAATGGAACGCGCGACCGTTCGTCAAAATGGCGAATTTTGCGTTAGTGACGGAAAAATACCTGTATAACTGCGCGAGATGTACTCGATCAAGAACTGTGGTTATCGGTTTGCATTCAACAAGAATCCTGATTTCCCCGTCAATTTTTATGGCGTAGTCAACTTTCTCGCCCTTCTTCCCCACTGCGTCGGCACAAAATTCAGGGATGACCTCGTCAGGATTGAAAACGTCGTAATCTAACGCTGAGAGAAAGGGCAGTACTATCGCTGTCTTTAAGGCCTCCTCTGTAAGCATTGCGCTCGAATGCGTCTTGATGCGATCAGCAAGAACGCGAAGTTTTTCTTCAACACTCATGAGCCCCTCCCCCAAATTGAGATAGGTAAGATCGTGCAAAAATTCCGTTTGCGCAAGTCAATGTAATCTGGCCTCTTAGAAAGAGGCGAATGCCACATCGCGCATACAAGGTCGCTCAACGATTTGCGATGGCCGGTTTGACGTGCACGGTCCGATATCGACATGCTGAGGAGGCTACCCGGCTCGTCAAGACGGAATGCCGTGCGACCAACCGATGTGTTCAAAATGGCTGTGAGGTCGAGCACGCAGCGCGGAATCCGGCGACGTATGCCCGAGCCCTACACGACTGACCCATCCGACTGGGTACAAAGCCTCTCAGGGGCTCTTAGGTCTTAATATTCTTGTGAAATGAGACGCTGTACTGTGGACCTCAAGCTAAGCTTCATGTGAAAACCCGCGTGCGGGCCATTGTTTTCGTTTGATTGAACCCTTCGTTACCCTTAAACTTTGACGTATGAAGTTCGTAAAACACAACATACGTCGGCCACCTGACCCTGCCGGTATCTTACAGCTCTGGATCAGGCTGTTGCAAAGGGAGCACTCGGGAAACCTGTTTCTTTCGATCTATTTCTTGAAATCCTTTGGGAATGTGGTTCGATCCACGAACAAGCGTATGTCGACCATCTGAAGGCCTCCGGTTTCTCCGGTCAGGGTCGGTCACAAGCTGACCATTGAGCACAATCAGCATAGTGACTCGCACGGAAGGCCATCGCTGTCGCGGTCCAGCTTCCCGCCCCAGGAGCAGTTGTTCAAATACCAATTTGCCTCGTCACATGAACTGATCTGAGGGCATGTTCGGCGGGGTTGGCAGGACCAACTTTGCGCAAGAGCATGCGGGCTGACCAGGCCTAGTGGTGGCTTGCTGGGCGAATGTTCGGCCTCCCGGTGGTTAGTGCGCCAGTCCCAAGGCGCTTGAAAAACTCCGATCCAGATGCCGCGCTTTGAAGCCTTTGCCGCAGCCTGTTGCGAGGCATAGGCTCCACTGCTGTATTTCGGCCAATCGAGCGCATGACCGTTCTCGACCAACCAGCCAGCAACGCTAACCGCGTCCACACGAGTACAGCTGCCAACGTAACGGCCATATCGATCCCAACTGACGAACTGGCAGCGGGTCGGCCTTGATTTCGAAAGAAACTCGCGGAGGGCCGCTGCTGCCTTTGCACCGCAGTGGTAGCGAAAGCCCTTTGCATCGTCGCATAGTTGGCTGCTTTCGGGAGCGTCAATGCCGTTGAGGCGAACGCGCCGCCCATGAATTTCAATCGTGTCGCCATCAATGACCAATGCGACTCCCTCGAGCGGGCCCGGGTCGTCCAGAGACCGAAGGATTTGGAGTTTTCCCAAATCGGAACGGCCCACATTGATATAGCCGACCGCCACGAGAGCCGCTAAACATGTCGCAATCCAAATGGACGCTCGGAGAGGTCCTAGCCGTCCAGATTCTGCGGATTGCCTGCCGAAGCGAGTGATCTTGCCCATCACATCAACCGCCGGTTGGGCTCACGCCCCACATATTCCCTGGCTGGCGGCCAGCCAAAGTCCCGATGATCACGACCCCTTTCATTGCCTAAGCCCTCCCATAGCGCAGATAACATCGCGCAATGTTAATGTGCGCGCAAGGGGAAGCAAACGAGGCCGTGAAATTGCCCGGATGGTAAAAAATCGTGCGAGCTGGCGGTCTCGATTTTTGGTCTTTTACTTCGACATGGACAGGAAGTTCGCTGCGAAAACTACTCAGTGGCCGCCGTTTTTGCGTACGTGGTATGGCGGCCGATCGATATTTAAGTCGTCGTGGAAATCTGTAATATTAGCGATGTGACAGATTGCCTGACAGGCTCCCTACGCCCGGGTAGCACCGTGAACTAATTCCATCCTCCGGAGAATGGCGGCGCCTCGTGAAATTGGCGCGCCTTGACGTTGCCACTCTTTTACTTTTACTCGGTATTTCAACGAAAAGCGGGTAACTATGGGCGGGACGCATTTTGGTAAGCAGGGCATTATCGGGTCTGTTGGAAAGCGCGCGACGGCCGCCTCACGATAAAGTCGCCTCGATTGAGACTTTTCCTGATCTAGATGCAAACCGTATCGCAAGAGAGATGCGGCTCGAAGATCTCGGTCAAGAACGAGGCGAAAGGAACGAGCCGCCTTCCATTTCCACGTCCCTTGACGACATTGAAGCCGCGATAATCGAACGCGTCGAAATGGAAAAAAAACAGTCTCACGGTGCGCTTGAAGACGAGCTTCGCACCTATTCCGAACGCCTCTCCTCACTGGATTTTGAGGGTAAGTTCGCCGCCATTCGCCATGCCGCTCCTGCATGCGTTGGCGAGTTCAAGGCCGAAGTTGCGAAAGGGCTGGATGACCTACACAGCCTACGAGACAATTTCCGAGAGGCTCACAACGAGCGTGACGAATTCCGCCGCACGCATAACCTGTCTCGTAGCGCACGGGTTCAGGGCCGCGCGAGCACGCTTTTGAAGATCGCTATCCTCGTCTGCATCTTTGTATTCGAGACCATTCTGAATGGACAGTTTTTGGCCGTCGGCAATGAAAGTGGCTTGTTAGGGGGTATTGCCCTAGCTTTCTCCTTCGCACTTGTGAATATCACTTGCGCCTTGATTCTTGCGCTATTTGGCGTGGTTCAACTCAATCACCGCTCTTTGCTTCGCAAACTCATAGGTTTCGTGAGCCTGGCATTCTACATCGCGGTCGCGCTAGGATTGAATCTTGCCCTGGCACACTACCGTGATGTATCAGCAATATTGGCCGAGAACCCGGGTCGGCTCGTCATGGAGCGCATGCGGCACATACCCTTGCAATTGGACGATGTAAACTCGTGGGTGTTTTTGGCAATCGGCACATTATTCTCGCTCATCGCGTTTATCGATGGGCTGTTTTTGTCAGACCCTTATCCCGGCTTCGCTGCTACGCAGAAGCGGCTTGAGGAGCGCCGGGCAGCCTATTCCAGGGGGCGGCGGGCGCTTATCGACAGACTCAGCGACATTAGAGATGATTACCGCGATGAGATGGAGGAATTGAACCGTGACCTCTCCGTCCGGCGCGGAGAGCATGATGCGATCCTTACCAATCGCGCACGCTTCATCCAGCTATTTGCAGAACACCAAAATCAGTTGGAACGGACTGCAACCCTGCTCCTGTCTACCTACAGGGAGGCAAACAAGGCAGCACGTAGTACCAAGCCGCCCAAGCGCTTCTCTGCCCCATACAAGCTTCAACGAATACCGGTCGTTGCAAGCATGGCAGGCGAATGGAGAGGCGAAGAACTGCGTGATCGAATTCTTGCGACACAGGACGTGCTGACCGAGCAGGTCGGTGCCATTCACCGAGAATTCGAGAACGCCGTCGATCGCTACCGCCAGCTCGATGAACTCGTTCCGGAACAAAGGGCTTCAGATGTCGCGCCGTCAGCGTAGTAGGCGGCGCCCCGGTGACGCTTCCGAAATCGGAAAGATTATTACCGCCGCGGCGATTCTCCTGGTTTGTGTCGCGATTGCCGTTTTCCTGGGCTACTCGTATCTAAGTCGGCCAGCACGAGTAGCCCTTTCACAGGAATCGCTTTGTCCGGAAGATGGGCCACATTCCAAGATGATCGTGCTTCTCGATCGATCCGACAATCTTCCCGACATCACCAAAAGCGAAATAAAGACCTACCTTCTGGACATTGCTGACACGACCCCGAAATACGGCCTATTGGAGCTCCGTCTGCTTGACCCAAACATTGCGGGTGGCGCCGTTGTGTTTAGCAGGTGCAATCCTGGCGATGGCTCTGATCTGAGTGCTTTCGATTCCAATCCCAAACTAGCCAAAAACCATTGGAAGCAAGCTTTTCAGGACCCCCTCGAGGCCGCCCTTAAAAACCTGGGGGGGTCCCCGTCTGATACCTCACCCATCATGGAAACGATCCAGCGTATTGCCGTGGATCAATTTTCCGGCCGCAAAGCGGAGGAGATGCCGAAAAACCTCACGGTCATCTCCGATATGATCGAGCATGTGTCAGACTATTCACAGTACAGAGGCAACTTAGCGTTCGAGGAATTTGCGCGCACGCCTGCCTATCGGCGCTTGCGAACGGATCTTCATGGCGCAGCGGTGACGGTCAAATACCTGGTTCGTCTGAACACTAAGATCGACAGCGCGAAGCACATTCAGTTCTGGCGCGATTGGATTGCAGAAAGCCATGGCTCGCGGCTTGATGCCGACAAGCTTCAGGGAGCTGGATAATGGCGCGCGAAGCTGAAGAACGGGCCGGCGATGCCTGGTACACCGCAGGCATATTCTCCCTTTTTGTCCTTTTTGGTTGCGGCTTTATCATCGCTGCCAAACTGGACCGCTATTCGGCTCTCGTAGTCACCGCGACCCCGGTTGTCGTTATGCTGGTTTACGCAGTCGTGGTAAAAGCCATCCGGTTCTTGCGAATTCGCGACGATCAAGCCGGCGACAATCTTTACTACATGGGTTTTCTTTTCACGCTGACGAGCCTCGGCGTATCCCTCTATCAATTCTCGGCGGATGGTGCCGCAGAAGAGATCGTCCGCAATTTTGGCGTGGCAATCGGCTCAACCATCGCAGGCGTCGCGCTTCGAGTGATCTTCAATCAGATGCGTCGCGATCCTGTTGAAGTCGAACACGCGGCGCGTCTGGAGTTGTCCGAAGCTGCGCGCAAAGTCCGCCGCGAGTTGGACAAGACGGTGGTGGAACTCAGCCATTTTCGTCGCTCATCGCACCAGGCGATTTCGGAAGGGTTTGAAGAAGTCCGACGCGGCATGCAGGAAGTTTCCGGCCGAATTCTCGGCAACTTCGAAGATATGACGTCTCAGGCCCGTAAGCCCTTTGAAGCCGCTTCGGAAAGCTCGAGCATTGCATTGACATCACTTGCCCGAACCATAACTGAAAGTCTGGAGACTGCGGCAAATCATCTTGCCGATGAGAACAAGAAGCTTGCCAGTGCTGCGACACGCATCGTCAGTCAATTCGAGGCGACGACCGATAAGCTGGCGGCGATGCAAACTCCGGACAACATCATCGAAATCAAAATCGAGCCGCTCGTTAGTTCATTGTCCAAGGCGGTCGAAGAATTTGGCGTTCTCGTTCGAAGCCACGCTGACGCCGGTTCCCAAGTTGTTGCCGAGAGCCGCTCCACAGCAATGGAAATTCGATCGAACAGCCATGCCATTCGTGAGCTTGCTACGGCCATCTCATCGTCGTTGACAACGATCCAAAGCAGCGTCCGTTCGATCGAAGTCCACGAAGAGCGCTTCCAGCCAATCACGGAGGCTATCAACTCAGCGAGCAAAAATCAGACCGAGGACCGGGCTCTTATTCACGTCATTGGCAGTCGACTGGAGGCCCTTTTCCGACTGCTAAGTCAACGCCAGCCGCCATTGACAACCGAGCCGAAAGAGTAGCACGAATGCAAGGTCGCGCGGAGATCGCAGATGACATGGCCGCGTACCGTCGGGGCGTTGTCCTCGGACTGACCATGGCAGAGATCATGCTCCTTTTGGTCTTCTGCCTGCTCATAGCGACCTCGGTTGTGTTTACACGCTACAAGGCCCAGAACCTCGACCTTCAAAGCAAGCTCACGGCACTCAACACGCAGGTGTCCGAGCTTGAGAATGAGCAAAAAACGCTTAGAGAGTTACTCGACCAGCTTCGTGCAAACAGTGGCCTCCCCGAGAAAATTGCCGACAACTGGGAGAATCTTTCAACGGATCTTAGGTTCGCCAAACAAATCGACCAAGCAGGCCTGCCTCGCGACGGGTTGCTAAAGCAAGCTGCCGAACTCAAGGAATTACTGCCCTCCCTTTCCTCTGGCTTAACAGCTGAGAAGATCTTTGCTTCCCTCCAAGAAGTCGAAACGCTGGAAAAAGCAGAAGCCTCCCAAAAGCTCAGCGCTGTTCCCATTGAGGAACTCATCCGCCTCGCCAAGGCCGCTCAGGATCGTGAACAATCAAGCACTGGCGAGCACGATTGGCCGCCTATTATCCCCTTGAGCGAAGCGGACGGTTACAGCTTTGCTGTGGGCAAAGCGGATCTGACGCCGGACTTTGAGCGACGCAAATTGGCACTTGTCGATCAAGTTGCAGACCTGATCTCACGATATAAAGTTGATGTGATCGAAGTCGTGGGGCACACGGACGAGCAGCCGATGGGTGCGAATCGTTCCAATCTTGATGACGACCTAATCGCTGCATTAACCGGAAAGGTTCCGATCGGCCTACTCACCCCGGCCGACAATGCTGGTCTCGGCATGGCCCGTGCCGTATCAGTCGCAAGCGTTCTCCTAGCCGATCCCCGCTTGAAGGGCATCAAGATTGTCCCATTCTCGGCCGGTCAGTTGGTGCTTCCCGGCGACAACCTTTCTAACGGCAGCGCAAAAGGTGACGTAAAAGAGCGGCGGCGCATCGAAATCCGCATGCGGCGTTCTGCACCGATTGGCCCATAGGTGAACGAGATTCGCAACGCCGCCTGCGCAATCGGTGCTGCGCGCTCGTCGAGCGGGCAAGTTTTCTTAATGCGACGCCGTTTCTCGCTTGAGCCTTATAGAAATGGCAGGCTTCCCTTTCCAACGTCCGGACGATTGTCGGAATGACCGTGCGGGATGACGCGAGGTCTACCGAAGTCTTTCGGGATGGTAGCGTAGCTTCGACCTGCTTGCAACTGCGCCCAAATAAGCCGTGAGCAACCAGCTGGTCGCGTGGGAATGCGAGCTGAATGGCAGCTGCCCAGATTCGGTAATGCTGGTAATTACACTGGCACGGAGGGACGGTTCGATCTGTACTTCAATTGATGCGGTGAGAGCGTGGAGTATAACATGACGGCGTTAGCTGCAGTGGGATTGGCGGGCCGCGAGAGTTCATTCCTACTACTCGCGAGGAATGGGTTTCTTGGGTTGCGGATCGTGTCGCCGAAACCGACACGGTTTGTCGTAGGCAAGTTGCTTCGATGCAATCGCCTGTCTGACGGTGAGGTTTTGCGTAAAAGCGTCCCACTCGAACTCACTGGTCACTGTTGCTTACTCTGATACTGATTGATGTCGCGATTTCTCGGACTTGCCAGCATCCGGGAAACCTTCCTTTCTGGCCTTGGCAAACGCTCGATCGCTTTCCAGGAACTCCGCCAGCATGAACGGGATCAGTTCTGCTACCGATTCGGACTCGCCATAGGTCTGACGATAAAGCGCCGCATAGTCCTTCAGTGCTTGGTTCAGGTCTGCACTTACGCTTATGGTGATCTTCGAAGGTGTCCGATCCGGAAGTTTGCCGAGTTTCAGATTGGTCATGATGACTCCAGTCAATTCCGGTACGGCCGCAGCACAAGATCCTTGTGCACGATGACGCGCAGTGGCCAACCGGGCCGGACAGTGATGGTGGGTTGGATATTGAGGTTCTTCTCGGTGATGCGCTGGCCAGCTTGACTGACGTTCTGCTGAGCGGATTCGCGGATTGCTTTGACCAGGTCGCTTTCCTCTTCCCCGAGGCTCAGCTCCGTGCCGACCCCTAGCAAGGTGGCCAGCGCAACGCCTTTGATCAGCTGCCAGGTATGGAAGTCCACCTTGTCCTCAAGCCCCGCATAGCCGGCAGTGTCTGTTGCCGGCAGATTGTCGATTTCGATCGAAGAGCCGTCGGGCAGCAGTATCCGTTGCCAGACCAGCAGCGCGCGCCTTTGTCCAAAGGCCACGACGCTGTCATAGGTGCCAATCAGGCGAGAGCCTTGCGGAATGAGCAAGGTACTGCCGGTGACTGTGTCGTGCACATTCTCGGTGACCTGTGCGACGACGAGGCCGGGCAAGTCGGAATTGATGCCAGTGATCAGGCTCGCTGCGATGACGCTGCCGGCCATCAGCTGATACGGCGAAGCCGGCGTCTGCAGTGCATGCAGATTGTAGATTCCACTTGTGTTCCGCTGGCTGACAAAATCGAGCTTGCGCTGTTGATTGTTTTGGTCGCCCTCGGCCGGTGCAACGGAAGCTGAATCGCGTGCGGCATCGGATTGTGGAGCCGTTCCATCAAAGGGTGGACGCCCGCCCTGCCCGTTGCCGGCGGCATCCGCTTGCCGGGGTCGATTTTCGATCCGGAAGAAGATTTGCGATTCGCGCGCCTCGATCGCCTGCTGTGCAAGGCGCTGCTCCTCCGCCGAAACCTCCTGGCCCGGCGCGATGCCCAGCTGGCGTTGGTGCTCAAGGATGGGGCGGCCGAGGTCGCCGGGCAGCGGTGGTCCAAGCACCGGAGGCTTGGGCTTGATCCCGGAATAGTCCTTAGGCAGCCTTTCAATTGCCTCCGCGGTTGGCTTCCGCTCAGTGTTGTAAAGCTCTTCAGCCTGCTCTTTGATGCGCAGTGCCGGTCCCTGCAGCGCCATCATGGTGACGCCTAGAACGGTGCCGGAAACAACAGCTGCAATGGCGACAATAATACCGCGCTTGAAGCGCACAGCGCGGCGGGGCGAGGCCCGCAGCTGGAGCTGTTCTGGATCGAGTTTCGGTGGAGCATCGGAGCGGGAAGTATCCGTCATGGGCCGTCCCTCACCTGCTGGAACGCGAAAAGAGCAATATCCGCCGCGGCGCTTGCCTGCCGTCGGTCCTCGTGATGCGCACCACCTGCTGCTGCTTGGCGCCGAGGCGCAGTTCGGCCGCGGCGAAGAGGCGATCGACGATGTAATAGTTGCCCCGTATGCGGTAGTTGACGAGCTGGTTGTCCCCGTCAGCACCTACGATGAAGAGCGGCGGGGCCTCGCCCTGATCGATGCGGCGCGGGAACTCGATGTAGACCTTGCTGCCATCATCGAACGCGCGCGTCGGCCTCCAGGGCGGCATGTCGCCGGTAATCGAATAGCGGAAGCGAATATTTTCGAGAGCCACATTCGACGCCACTGGCATAGCAGCCTCGGCCTGCGCATTGCGCCGGCGTAGCGCGATGATCTGGTCCTCGCTGTAGGTCCAGGAGATTGCCGCCATGGCGGTCTTATCCGTGCTTTGAAGCTGCAGGTGATAGCTTCGCCGGTCCGTGGTGATCACCAGATTGGTGGCAAGTCCTGGCGCGAAGGGCTTCACCAGCACATGGGTGCGCTGGTCATCGCCGGAGCCACTGACGGTGTCGCCAATTACCCAGCGCACTGTATCGCCGGCCGACACGGATTGGAGTTTCTCCCCTGATTGCAGAGCGATATCGCTGACGCGCTCCGGTGCGGCATAGAGCTGGTAGAGCGCGCCTTCGGCAAAGGGGTAAACCTGCACCGCATTCACATAGCCATATTTGGTGGGTTGCTGCGTCGCCGCCTTGTTGGCATCGGCGACACGTTCTTCAGGCGAGCGCTTGTCTTCAGCAGCCTTGCCCGGCTCGGGCTGCAACTGGCCGGGCAGCGGCAGCGGTTTCGGCACTTCCACGACCTTGACGGGCTTCTCCGGCGCCTTCTCGATTGCCGCCGGTTGGAACTTGGCAGCATCATAGGAAATCTGAGGTGGCGGCACCGGTTTCGAGGCACAGGCGGAGATGACCGCAGCCGACGTCGACAGGACCAGGGCAGTGCGGAGCGACGAGAGTCTATTTATCATTGGCGGGCTCCTTTGGGGGAACGGAAGTCTGCGCGGCACTGTCGAGCTCGCGCGACCAGTCGATGGCATTGATGAAGACGCCGAGCGGGTTTTTGCGCAGCTGATCGGTATTGTTCGGCGGCCGGATCACAATGGTGAGGATCCCGGTCCAACGCGTTGTGCTGGCGAGGCTGCCGCGCTCAAAGACCTGCTCGGTCCATTTGACTTGAAAGGAGTTGTCGGACGCTCGAACCACGCTCGTCACCTGCACCGAGACGCTGCGCGTGCCGATCTTGCCGAACGGGTCGTTGGCCTTAGCGTACTCGTTGAGAAAGAGGGCTCCACGGTCGGTGGCGAAGTCGTAGGCCGAGAACCAATTCTGCCGCACCAGCACCGCATCGGTGGAAACAGAGCGGACATTCTGGATGAAGCGGCCGAGATGCCAGGCGATCTGGGCATCGGTGGGCTCGTAGTCCCGGATTGCTGGAGCGACGGCGCGCGCCTCGCCGAAACGATCTACCTCGACGACATAGGGCACGACGCGGCCCTGCATCGACTGCCACAAGAGTCCACCAGAGAGCCCGGTGGCCAGAGCGAGGCAGCCGAAGGCCATCAGGCGCCAGTTCCTTGCCTGCACGCGCGCTGTGCCGATGCGCTCGTCCCAAAGTTGGGCGGCCGTCTGGTATGGTGTGACGGGGTGAGGCGTCTTCCCGTAGCGTTGAACAGGTCGCTTGAAGAGCATCTAGTCTTCCTTGTCATTGAGAGAGGGGTTGGCGCCGCTTCCACCCCGATCGCCATCACGGACGGCCTGCGTGGCGGCATGGCGATGGGCGCGCGCAGTCTGTTCGGAACGCAAGCGCCTCGCCCACGCCGGCGCGGCATTGGCACCTGACGCGGCAGGGTTTCCGGTCATTGATGCGGTCGGCGTGCCGCCCGTCGAGGTCCAGGCGGCATCGCGGCCGGCATCGGCGTTGCGCCGGAATGGTTCTGTTGCAGATCGCATTCCCCGCATCGCGGCGCCGCCAGCTGCACCGGCAACGCCCTGCAGTCCAGCAGCTACGCCGGAGAGGCCGGACTCGGGCGATGTTGCACGCCCCATCTGCCAAGCTGTGGAAGCAGCCGATCCCATGGCCGTGCCGGCTCGAACGGCGGCGAGACCGCCGCCGGTTGCCATGCGCGCGCCGGCAAGCGTCGCACCTCCGGCAACGAGCGTTGATCCGGCGGCCGCCGCGGTGGTTCCGAGTGCGGCGCCGGCGCCCAGCTGCGGCGCGCCGGAAACAAGACCCGAGGCGATCCCTGGCCCGAAAATGCCGAGCCCAAGCAGCGCCAACGCGCCCAGTACCTGTGACATGGCCGCGGCCAAGTCCGGCTCCTTGCCTTGCAGCGCGGAAGCGAACTCGCCGAAGAGCGTAGAGCCGATGCCGACGATGACAGCAAGCACCATCACCTTAATGCCCGACGAGATCACATTGCCGAGCACGCGCTCGGCCAGAAACGCCGAGCGGTTCCAGAGCGCGAAGGGCACCAGAACAAAACCGGCCAATGTGGTGAGTTTGAACTCCAGGATGGTGATGAACAGCTGAATTGAAAGAATGAAGAAGGCGATGAGGACCAGAAACCAGGCGAGAAGCAGCACGAAGATGGTCAGCGCGTTGCCAAAGATCTCGGGGAAGCCGACTAGCTGGCTCGCTTGATTGAGCAGCGGCCAGGCGCCCTCGAAGCCGGCCGCGGCAATGCGGCCTGGCCGCAGGAGACTGTCGGCGGACAGATTGCCGGCCGATGCGTTGATGCCGAGCCCGGCAAAGGAATGGTAGATGATGTCGGCGAGGTTCTTAAAATTGTTCAGGATGAAGGCGAAGGCGCCGACATAGAGCACTTTTCGGACAAGCCGGCCAAGAACATTGGGCTCGCCGCCGAACGCCCAGACCAGGCCTGCCAGCGTGATGTCGATGCCGATCAGGATGGTGGTGAGAAAGGCGACGTCGCCCGAAAGCAGACCGAACCCGCTATCAATATAGCGGGTAAAAGTCTCCATGAAGCGATCAATGACGCCGAGGTCATTCATGTCGCCGCCTTCCTCGTTGTCTTGAAGAACTGCTGATCAGTTGCCGGGATAGGCCGTACCGGTGCCCAGGAAACGCTTCGTCGTCTCGCGGGCGGCTTCCTCGGACTGCGCCTTGCGGGCAGCATCTTCGGCTTCAGCCCGGAACTGGGTCGCGAGCAGCGTCTGGATCTGGATCTGCTGCTTGGTCGAAAGCGCGATCAGCTGATTGGTGGCCTGGCTTGCCTCAAGGGCACCTGCCGCGCCCTGACTGCGGTTGACGAGATCGGTAAGCAGGTCGCCGTCGGCCCGCACGTTCTCCACGATCTGCGACTGCGCGCTCATGGTTTGGCGGAACGCCTGCATGGCGTTTTGCCAGCGCTCGCGCGCGGCGCTCGCCACATCGCTGACCTTGATTGTGGCGTCGTAGCTTTCCGGATATTGCACACGCCACTGGTTCTGAAGCTTGTCGAGATCGAAGCTCAGGCCGCTGGCCTGGGTCATCAGGCCGTCGATCCGTTGGAGCGAACCTGTGAGCTGGCCGACGGAAGAAAAATCCAAGCGCTGAAGATTCCGCGCCATGTTCTGCAGCATCGTCGCCTGGTTCTGAAGCGACTGGATCTGGTTGTTTATCTGCTCCAGGGAACGTGCCGCTGTCAGCACGTTCTGCGTATAATTCGACGGATCGAACACGATCAGGGCGTGGGCCGGCTGGACGTAATCGGCCATCGGTTTTGCGATTAGGGAAACGGTGATCAGGCTGGTGAGAAGGCGGCGCCGCATCATGACGATTGCTCCTTATCTGGTTGAGGGAATTGCTGGAGAAGCTCGGCAGCCCAATCGAGGCCGCGCGCACTCAGGAACCGGGAAGCAAAGCTGTCCTGCCCGTGCTCTGACAGGGCGCTGTCGATCAAAGCTTGCGTGGCCGGATCAGAGGCGCCGCAGAGCGCAAGACCGATCGGGCCGAGCCCGAGCTCGAAGAGGCGGTTGCCGCGGCGCGACTGCAGATAATACTGGCACTTCGGTGTGGCACGGGCGACCAATTCGATCTGCCGCTCGTTCAGGCCGAAGTGCTCATAGGCTGCCCGCGCCTGCGGTTCCACGGCACGGTCATTGGGGAGAAAAATGCGCTGTGGGCAGCTCTCGATGATCGCCGGCGCGATGGAAGAGCCAGCGATATCTGCAAGTGACTGCGTGGCGAAAATGACGGAGACGTTCTTCTTTCGCAGCACCTTCAGCCATTCGCGGATGCGGGCGGCAAAGAGCTGGTTGTCGAGATAGACCCAGGCCTCGTCGAGCATCAGCAGTGTTGGCCGGCCGTCGAGCCGCTCCTCGAGGCGATGGAAGAGATAGGTGAGCACCGGCAGCACGGCGCCTTCCTGGTGCATCAGCTCTTCGGTCTCGAAACACTGCACATCCGACAAAGCCAGCCGATCTTCATCGGCATCGAGCAGCCGGCCGAAGGGACCGTCGAGCGTGTAGGGCATTAACGCGGCCTTGAGTCCATTGGACTGAAGCAGAACCGACAGGCCCGTCAGCGTGCGTTCCCGCACCGGCGCAGTGGCAAGGCTGATGAGTGCCGACCAGATCGCCTCCTTTACCTCCGGCGTAACGGTGACATTCTCATGGGCAACGAGGCCGGCGATCCATTCCGCCGCCCAGCTGCGAGTAGCCTGGTCGCCGATATTGCTCAGTGGCTGGAAGGCAAGCGCACCATCCGCGCCCAGAGCGTGGTGTTCTCCGCCCATGGCCAGTGTTGCCGCACGAGCCGAATTGCCCTTGTCGAAGACATAGACCTGCGCCCCGGCATAGCGTCGAAACTGCAGAGCGACTAGCGCAAGCAGAACCGACTTGCCGGCACCGGTCGGACCAACGACCAGCATGTGGCCGACATCGCCGACGTGGGTGGAAAGCCGAAACGGTGTCGACCCGTTGGTCTCTGCGAAGAGAAGCGGCGGGGATTCGGTCCCAGTCACGTTGGTGAGATGCTCGTTATCCACCGGACCGGCCCACGCCGACGACAGCGGCATGACATGGGCAAGATTCAGCGTGTGAACGAGCGGCTGGCGAACGTTAGCGTAGACATGACCGGGCAACGAGCCGAGCCACGCCTCGACCGCATTGATGCTTTCACGGATCGTGGTGAAGCCGAGCCCATTGACTATGCGCTCAACCGCTCGGAGCTTTTCCGCGGCGGCCTGTCGGTCCTGGTCCCATACCGTCACCGTTGTGGTGAGATAGCCGAAGCCGACGTGATCGCCGCCCAATGCCTGAAGGGCGGCATCCGCATCGAGCGCCTTGTTGTCGGCGTCACTATCGACGAGAGGGACGGGTTCGTTGGTCACGACCTCGCGCAGGATGGCTGCGACCGATTTGCGCTTGGCAAACCACTGACGGCGCAACCGGGTCAGTGTCTTTGTGGCTTCCGTCTTGTCGAGCGGGATGAAGCGCGTCATCCAGCGGTAGGCGAAATCCTGATGGTTGAGCGCGTCGAGGATCCCTGGCCGGGTGACGTTCGGGAAACCAAGGATGGTGAGGGTGCACAGATGCTGCTCACCCAGCATCGGCTCCAGGCCGCCGGTAAGCGGCGCGTCAACCAGAACACCGTCGAGATACATTGGCGTTTCCGGCATGGCGACCGGATGGCGGTAGGTCGAGATTGTGCCGTGCAGATAGGTTAGCGTCTCGGCATCATCGAGGGCGCGCACTTCCGGCATGAAGCCGGACAGCAAATCCAGGACGCGGTCGGTCTCGTCGCGAAACCACGCCAGCTCCTGGCGCCAGTCTCTAGCCCCTCCCGAGTGATGCGAGTCGACCAGTGCGCTTTCCGCCCGCGCCTGGCCATCTGGCGCCGGCATGAAGACCAAGGTCAGATGATAGCGACTCTCGAAGTGCGCGACCTTGCCCTCGAAGGCCGCGCGCCGTTCCTCATCGACCAGCCATGAGGCAGCATCGGGAAAAGCCGAGCTCGGATAGCCCAGCGCTTCAACGCGCTCGGCCTCGAAAAACAACCCCCATCCGGAGCCCAACCTTCGTAGCGCATTGTTGGCTCGTGCGCAGATGCCGACCAACTCGGCTTCGGTCGCGCTTTCAAGGTCGGGGCCACGGAACCGGAAGGTTCGCTGGAAGCTACTGTCTTTATTGAGCACGATGCCGGGCGCGACCAAAGCGGCCCAGGGCAGATGGTCGGCAAGCCGATCGGCTTTGCCGCGATACTCCGAAAGGTTCAGCATGCAAGCCACCCCTTCAGGCGAAGATGACGGACAAGCACGCTGGCGAAGTCCGGATCGCGGCGAGCGGCAAAGACCGCGAGGGTGTGGCCGGCGATCCAGAGCGCCAGTCCGGCGATCCACTGCTGCAGGCCAAGGCCTATTGCCGCGGCCACCGTGCCGTTGAGGATCGCCACCGCTCGCGGCGCGCCGCCCAGCAGGATCGGCTCAGTCAATGCCCTGTGAACGGGGACTTCGAAACCCTCGACATGCTGCTCTCCGGTGGCCATCAGACGAGTGCCCCGCCGCCGAAGGAGAAGAAGGAGAGAAAGAAGCTCGATGCCGCGAAGGCGATCGACAGGCCGAAGACAATCTGGATCAGCCGGCGAAAACCGCCTGCCGTGTCACCGAAAGCAAGGGTCAGGCCGGTGGTGATGATGATGATCACCGCGACGATTTTGGCGACCGGTCCCTGCACGGACTCAAGGATCTGCTGCAGCGGCTGTTCCCAAGGCATGCCGGAGCCCGCTGCGTGGGCCGGGACGGTGAGAAGAAACGCGAGCGCGGTGGACGAAAGGAAGCGAAGCTTCTTGAGCATGAGGTGGACCTTTCAAAACTGCTGGAGTTGCGGAAGTGTGAGCGGGCTGACGGCGTAATCACCGCTGCTGTCGAGACCGGTGACCTCAGCGATCGCGTCAATGCGGCGCGAGGATCCGCGCCCAGCGATGAAGACGATCAGATCTACCGCATCAGCGATGAGGCGGCGGGGAACGGTGACGACGGCTTCCTGGGCGAGCTGCTCGATACGGTAGAGAGCGGAGCGCGCCGAATTGGCGTGAACCGTCGCGATGCCGCCGGGATGCCCGGTGTTCCATGCCTTCAGCATGTCCAGGGCTTCCGCGCCCCTGACTTCGCCCACGATGATGCGGTCGGGTCTGAGCCGCAGGGTCGAGCGCACGAGATCGGCGAGCGTGACCGCCCCCCGCCTCGTCCTCAAGGCAACGCAATCCTTCGCCGCGCATTGCAGTTCGCGTGTGTCCTCGATCAGGATCACCCGCTCGTCGCAATCGGCGGCTTGTGCCAGCAGCGCATTGGCAAGTGTTGTCTTGCCCGACGACGTGCCGCCGGCGACCAGGATGTTGCGCCGCTCGCGGACCGCCTTCTTCAGCGCATCGGCCTGCAGCGGCAGCATGACCCGGTCGGCGACATAGTCGGCCAACGTGTAGAGTTTCGCCGCAGGCTTTCGGATGGCGAAGCATGGCCCCAGCACGACAGGCGGCAGCAGACCCTCGAAGCGCTCGCCCGATGGCAATTCGGCGCTGACAATCGGATTGTCAGCATGCGCCTCGGCGCGCACGTGGGAGGCGACCAGGCGGATGATGCGTTCGGCCTCAGAAGGATGCATGTGCACGCCGGTGTCGACCCGGCCTTCACCCAACCGGTCGAGCCGCAGCGCACCGTCGGGATTGACCATCACCTCAATGACGGTCGGATCGGCAAGGGCTTCGGTGATCGCCGGACCCATGGCGGTGCGCAGCATGACGCGGCGGCGATGGTCGGCTTCCGGATGAGAACTCATCCTTCCCCTCCCCTGCGATCGTCGGTGCCAAGTGACCGTTTCCCGGAAGCGATTTGGCGGCCGACCTGTTCAACGAATTTGTCGAAGCGCTCCTGGGCAATCGCTTGCGTGGCCCTGTCCGGCACCGGCGTGTGAGCATGAAGCGTGATCGAAAAGCGGATGAAGAGCGCCAGGCTCTCCAGGATCATCTCGACATCGCGCCTGACATGTCCGAGGTCGCGGGAAAGACGGTCGAGCCTCTTGCCGTAGCGCTGGTCGAGTTCATTCTCCCCACGCTGCTCGATAAAGGTCTCGACCGCGTGCGCCACAATGGCCGATTTGGTGGTCGATGGATTGCGGCTGAGGTTCTCCAGCTTCTCGCTCAACTCGGGTTCAAGCAAAAACTGGTGACGAATGCGGTGGGGCTTCATGCTGCTCGTTCCCTCTGACCGGCGCTGATGCACCGGCGACGGGAACGAGCATCGTCGAGATCCTCGAAATCGCTTACTGCCGTTATCTACGCTGAGATGCGCCCGCGTATGGCGCGCCGTTCAGAAGCCGGGCACGATGTCCTTGTCGTCGCCCATTCCCTCGTTGAGGCCGTACGCACGTGCGGCGGTGGAAATCCGATCCATGACGCGCTTGTCGGCGAGCGTCTCGCAGTCATCGTCTGCGGGCGTGAACAGATCGCCCTGATCAGGCTCCTGGACGACGAGGGTCCGTTCTTCGCGCAGGCCCGGATGGCGCTGCTGCTGGACACCTCCGTCTTCGATTGCCGCGCCGGCACTGTCGTCATCGCCAGCAAGACGCCGATCCACGCCGCGCACCTGTCCGCTCCAATCGTCCGGGCGCGACGTGGGCCGATCCGCGTAGGCACCGTCGCGCAGCACCGGCGAAGGCAGCACTCGCTCCGTGAAATTCGGATCCTGGTAATAACGCAACTTCTTGGCGCGAATCGGCGGCAATCCCGAAACCAGGATTAGTTCGTCAGCCTGCGGCAACTGCATCACCTCACCCGGGGTCAGCAGGGGGCGAGCAGTCTCTTGGCGGCTTACCATGACGTGGGACAACCAGGGCGCCAACCGATGGCCGGCATAGTTGCGCATCGATCTGAGTTCCGTCGCGGTACCGAGCGCGTCCGAGATGCGTTTGGCCGTGCGCTCGTCATTTGAGGAAAAGGCAATCCGCACATGGCAATTGTCGAGAATGGCGTTGTTCTCGCCATAGGCCTTGGAGATTTGGTTCAACGATTGCGCTATCAGATAAGCGCGGATGCCGTAGCCTGCCATGAAGGCGAGCGCAGTCTCGAAGAAGTCGAGCCGACCGAGCGCCGGAAATTCATCCAGCATCATCAGGAGCTGATGCTTGCGGCTCTTCTTTGGATCGCCCTCCAGGCGCTCGGTCAGCCGCCGGCCGATTTGATTGAGCACCAATCGCACCAGGGGCTTAGTGCGCGAGATATCCGACGGCGGCACGACCAGATACAGCGACATCGGTCGCTCGGCATCCACAAGGTCGGCAATGCGCCAGTCGCAGGCCGATGTTGCCGCGGCCACCGTTGGATCACGATAGAGCCCGAGAAACGACATGGCGGTCGAGAGAACGCCTGAGCGCTCGTTCTCTGACTTGTTCAGCACCTCACGAGCCGCCGAGGCCACGACCGGATGGACCTGGGGCTTGTCCACCGTGCCGAGGTGGTTTGTGGTCATCATCCGCTGCAGTGTCGCAGCGAATGAGCGTTGCGGGTCCGACAGGAAGGTGGCGACACGGGCGAGTGTCTTTTCCTCTTCGGCGTAGAGCACGTGCAAGATGGCGCCAACTAGGAGTGAATGACTGGTCTTCTCCCAATGGTTCCGCCGCTCCAGCGCGCCTTCCGGATCGACGAGAATGTCGGCGATGTTCTGAACGTCGCGGACCTCATCTGGACCTTTGCGCACTTCCAGCAGCGGGTTGTACCGCGCCGATCTCGGATCGGTCGGATTGAACAAGAGACAGTGCGAGAACTTCGACCTCCAGCCAGAGGTCAGCTGCCAGTTCTCGCCTTTGATGTCGTGAATGACGGCCGAGCCGGTCCAGGAAAGAAGGGTTGGAACAACGAGTCCGACGCCCTTGCCCGAACGTGTCGGCGCAAAGGCCATGATGTGTTCTGGTCCGTCATGGCGCAGATAGCGATAATTCAGTCCGCCAAGGAAAACGCCGGCCGGCTGAAACAGCCCCGCCTTCTCGATTTCCAGCTTCATGGCCCATCGTGAGGACCCATAGGTGGTGACCAACCCCCGCTGCCGTGCGCGCCAGAGGGACCCAGCTATCGCGGCGGCACAGCCCAGGAACCCGCTGGCTCCGGCAAGTATGCCAGCCTTGTCGAAGACTTCAGGCGCATAGGCGTCAAATTGGAACCACCATTCGAACAGTTTCCACGGCTGGTAGATCGGCCAGCCGACTGTCACAAACCATGGCGCGCCGAGTGGCGGCTGATAGGAGAGCATGTGGGCGCACCATTGGGTTGCAGTCCACACGCCAAGAATGACAATTGCGAATACGACAACGATCTGCCCAATCAGCAACTTCGTGGGTGTCAATGGCTTGCTCCGCTCTTCTGGCCAGACGGACCAAACATCGCGCCGAGCGATGAGAATTCGAACGGCCGCTACGTGCGACTAGGTGCGATAACAAGGTTGATAGGCATTGTTCAGCTGCGAACAGCGAAAATCCGCCGCAGCAACCGATCGGCGGTGCCAGGTACGCGGTTTGGTCGCAGAAGATGTTGGGGCTTCAGGCGCGGGCACATTGAAGATGTGCTGACAGACAAACCTTTGGAGCCGACGCGTTTGTGCGAGTAGCGAGCTGAAAGGCTCGGCGAGAAGTCGTCGTTCTCAATCGGGCGACGGGGGATAAATCGGCGAAGACGGCATAAGGCAGGATGGGCCAGACCGCCGACGGCAACGTCGTAGCCAAGGGCTTGGAGCGGATAGCGCCTGGCCGGGAGGCCGCCGCCAGTCAGGCTTACGCGGCGCGTCGTTGAGCGAGGTGAAGACCCGAACGGGCTCGACGAGGGTCCACGGCGGTCACAATGTTGTGGTGGTGATCGCAGTAGACGCGATCCGGCGAAGTTGGCCCAGCACAAAAACGATAACCGCCAGGTACAGAAGCGTCTTCGCTTACCGGGAAGCGGCACTGATAGAGGCCTAGCTGAATGAGGGGGACGTCTCTCGAAGTTGGTCTGATATTTTCAGGCATGATGGTTTCCTAGTTCGTAGCAATTACCAGCTGACGGCCGCAGTGCGACCCGTCGGGACGAGCTTCTCTCGTTTTGAGGGCTATGGATCACCATATGGTGTTGGTAGCACCATCAATGAAGCCCTACGCCCTGCTTCTGAAGCCAATAGTTTGCGACTTAAGGCCACACGCGCGAACGCATTAGCAATCTACCATCGTGTCCCCGAGGCACTCGCCCGCCGCGGTTTGCCGGCGGCGGGGTCGCACTGGCCTGTGGGGCCCTAGGCCCACTCGCGGCGCTCGCACTCGATCTCGGTGCGGGTTTCCCGTGTCTCATCGCCCTGTCAGCGCCTTGCAAATGAGCGAAACCAAGCTGTCGCGCGCTCGCTCGTGGAGTGCGCCTTTCGGCCGCCATGCAAGGAAATCATCAACGCTCATCCAATCAGCCGGGTTTGTGTCGGCGTCTGGCTGGCTGAATTCCACATACAAATGCAGTTCGTCCGGCACGAAGACGACCCTCCATAATCCTTTGACGTCATTGGCAAGGTTGTAGGCGAGGACGGTCATGGCGGGGCACTCCTTTCGCCCTGGAACGTGCCTATCTCACGGGAAGATTCCATCACCAGAAGTTAGTATTGACGCTCGCGCTTTCTCAGAAATCCGACGTCCGCGTGATGCCGAAAGGTGCAGCTAGCTTTTTGTGTATCTCGATGGAACACGGGACCGCCGCGAAAGTTCGGTGCACGCAGCGAACCCTCCCCTCCAGGTATTGCTGCAGATCGGTATCCCGATCGGCCCGCGCTCCCGGCAAAGGCGCGGGCCTCGGCCTGTGGTACTCATGCCCTCCACATCGATCCGCAAGATGGAATATGATCTGGATAGAAGGACCCTCTCGGTGTGGTTCGTCGCCAGCGGTAAACGGTACGAGTTTGAGGGGGTACCGCCGGAAACCTTTGCCGCGTTCCGGGCCGCGTTCGCCAAGGGCCGCTATTTCAACGACCACATCCGCAACCATTTCCGCTACCGTCTGGTTGCGAGCGATAGCGACCCGGGATGACCTGACCTGCCGGCGGCTCAATCGTCCTGTCGCTCCAACCGGCGGTTGGTGGACGCGTTGCCGCCGTTGCGCTTAGGGTTAGTTACGGTCCGCGCTCACTTGGCAAGCCCAACCCCCCGCATCCCCCCGCCTGGTGCAAAGCGTTTGATCGGTCCCGCCGTTCTGGCAGTGCGGCGGGACTTTTTTGCGGCCCAGGTGGAACATCGGCGCGCGGGGAAGGCGCGGTGCACGCAGCACCCTTTTCTCATCCAACGTACGTCGGTGGCGCGCTGAAGGGTCTCAACGTCGGTCTGCCGCCGGAGCTCAACTAGCTGGACTATTGCTCGACCGGAAGCGGCTCGTGCTGCGGCTCAGCGTGGTGGAACACCTGTCCAAGATCGCGCGCGTCGAACGTTTGGCCGCAGACTGGGCAGTAGACCAAGTGCTTCGACTCGTCCTCTACCGGCCCGTCATGCGGCCTGCCCTCATAGCCTGTCGCGATGTTGTCGGTTCTAATCCGGGGCAACGACAAGTGCCTTTCGTCGTTTTGGCGGCCGATATTTCTCCATTAGCCGGACCTTGTCACGGTCGACCGTGACCAATGGCCCGAGGTCGATCGTCACGGTGTCCTCGTCGATGCGCGTGACCTCGCCTTTCAGGTCGATTTGCTGGCCTCGGTTCACCTTGGTGTGATCGATGATGGAATGTGGGAACTCGTAACCTGGGATCGAGACCCTTACGCGGTCCTCTGTTACCCGCGTCAGAACCGTGGCCATGATGGCCACTGGTCGCCAATGCCTGTCCGCGAGCCATACCATGGATTCTGGTGCGGGCAGCGTCTTCTTCAAGAGGCTTCTAATATACGCCGTCCTAATACGACCGGAGTTACAAAATTGAACTTCATCGGGGAACACTCCTTCTGTCTGCCTGTTGGATTTGCCAGCGCATCCCGCGCATTCAGACAGGAGAAAGAAGATGAAACGCATCCTTTTGGCTTCGGCCGTGCTGGCGCTGTCGGCCGGGCTTTCCTTTGCCCAGACGACCAGTGGAACTTCGAGCGGAACCTCGACCAGCGGAACCTCGACCACGACAACCATGCCCAGCACGACGGATCAGGGCACCGGCACGACGAGCAGCGGGACCAACATGTCCGGCGATCAAGGCACCGACACGACCACCACCAGCGGCACCACAAATCCGAACTCGGCCAGAGACTGCGCGCCCGGCCAGCAGACTGGCAGCGCTCAGCAGGCGGCGCCAGGTCAGCAGGACACGGCAGCCAACACCGCCGCGCCAGGCCAGGTGAAAAAGACCGACGAAGGTTGCTGATTGGCACATCGGCCCACGTTGGAATCACCAGTGTGTGGCTGGCTGGTCTCCCCCGACCACCGGCTAAGATAAACTCGGCTGGCGAGCAAGTTGCCGCCAGCCGAGCATCAGTCCAGGAACGTTTGCGCTTGCTTGTGCTTTCAGTGGGGCACGCCCAGCTTCTGTTTGCTTTCGGTCAGATAGCGTCGCTGGCGTCTTCGGACTACCGGTGAAGCAAGTCTGATGTGCGCCTATCGCGACCCCGCTTCACCTGCCGTCCAGCCGTTCGCGCATTCGCGATCGTCGCTCTCGGCAACAGGCGGCGCCCGCGGCCAGGACGTGTCGCATGAGCGCGCTGTCGAAGGAGGCGCCCAGCAACATTGCGCGTGAAGCCACGCGGGCATCCGATCGATCGCTAACCTTTCTCTGCAATGAGCGCCTTGTCGCCGGCGATGGGCCTCCGGCTCTTACGCATTATGGAGATCACATGTTGGTCCCGGCACCCGATGCCGGGAGCAGGTCTGCTTCGGAGCGTCGTGACAGAACTGGGCGACATAGTTGCGGTGGAGTAGGCGCCGTCGCCCTGGATGAACAACAACTGTCGCATGCGGTGCATACGTTGTCGAAGCTTTCGGTCGGCCGCGGCCGCATCGACGACGACCACAACGGCATCAAGTCGTTGCTGAAAGCCCGCAAGGTATCGTCAAGACATAGCGTGCCGGCGAAGATCCGCCCTCGCGACAGGGATTCGTCAGGCCGATCGGTCGGCAACGCGACCGGCCAGATGAGCGAGAGCTTACCCTCGGTGCTGGTCTCGACCCGGCTCGTATAGAGGCCTGAAGGGACATCTCCAAACGCTCATCGACGGTCGTCGATCACTGCCGACTACGAGTCGAGGTCGTATGGCTCGTGCCTAGCTCGTTGTGATGAAGCGCCTCTGCCATACACCTGATGTCGAACGCTTGGCCGCACGCCGGGCAGAGGACGAAATTACTCCTCCTCCCGAAGTGGCGATGCATCGTGGTCTTGGGGGATGACGATGTCATTGTCGCCAGGCACGGACTCTTTGCCAACCGCACATTTGAAGGCTATGCTTCCCACATCGGCCGCCAGCGCGTCGGACGCAGCCGACAGTAAGAGGTACGTGCTCTTGCCCGCATGGGAGAGAGAGCCATGCCCCAATCCCTTCTTCGCAACCATGTATTGAAAACCCTCTCCTCGGAGGATTTCGCGCTTTTGAGGCCATCACTGCATCACGTCGAACTCAACATCAAAGACCAGCTGGAAGTCTCTTATCAGCCGATCGAGCGTGTGTATTTTCCAGAGATGGGCATCGCGTCGGTGGTCGCTACGATGACCGGAGGGCGGCAAAGCGAGGTCGGCATCGTCGGCCACGACGGCATGACAGGAGTTGCCGTTATTCTCGGCCAGGACAAGTCGCCCAATGAAACCTATATCCAAGTCGCAGGTAATGGCTGGATCCTCCCGGTTGAAGCTCTTCGCTCTGCGATTGCGGATAGCCAATCCCTTCGCGAGTCACTGCTTCGCTATGCCCACGCGTTCCTCATCCAGTCGTCCCGGACGGCACTGGTCAACGGCCACTCCAAAATCGAGGAGCGCTTGGCCCGCTGGTTGCTGATGGTCCAAGACCGCGTCGAAGGAAATAAGATCTACCTGACGCATGAATTCCTGGCGACAATGCTTGGTGCCCAGCGCCCCGGCGTTACCACGGCCCTCCAAATGCTTGAATATCGGGGGCTGGTTCACGCCAAGCGCGGCGAGATCACGATTATCGACCGCGTTGGAATGATACGACTCACGCATGGTGCTTACGGGGAGGAGGAGCAAAGTCACTTCGGCCTAGCCTCCGCCTAACTGTCCTAAATCAGACAAACCCTTGCAAGCTACCGAATTCGTGCCGTAAATCGTGTGGGTCAGGGTTCAGGGAGGAATTCTCGATGACCACCACTTTTGACACAGTCACGGTTGAAAGAGCCGCCGAAGCCTATGTTCTCTCCAGAGGCAAGGCTCACTTCCTTTCGATAGCACAGGCAATCCGCGCCATCCGAACACTCATGCCCGCATGCAGGGCCACCGACCGCGAGCTGGAGGAGCTCTTGGCGGCAGCATCCATTATTCACGGTGTGCCAGTCGCTTTCGACTTAAAAACAGCCGTGGCCGCAGAACCACGGCTCCATTCATAGGGCCGGTGATGCCTGCGCTCGCGCAGACGCCTACCTTATCGGACGTTCGCCAAGCGATTGTCCGCCACCTGATCGACAACATCGGCAGCCCGAGCATTTCGATATCCGAGGTTAGCCACACCGTGAGGAGAATGCTTCCCTTTTGCGAACTCACGGACTGGCAACTTGGCGATCTCATTGCGCGAAGCGCGATCGATGCGGGATTCACGATTGAATCCGACGGGGTGGGTCCCGAAAACGCATGTCGAGGCTCAATAGCGGAACAGCCGCATTAGCCATGTGGCTCCCAATCACGGACGGTCAGGTTGTGGCCCACGTACAGCCGCCAGGCGGCAACGCGCCTGATATCGCACTTCGAGATCAACTCGGCCGCTTCCTGTTAGCCGGAGTTGCAAGCGGCCCCGCTAACAATCGTGGTTGCGCCTTTAGGGCATCGTGGTTCAGACCGCTGGCGGATTAGAACTCATGTTGGCTTTGCGATCGGCTCATCGCTGCCGACAATCGGTGACCTATATAAAGGGGCATGTCCACGCGCCGAAAAATCAATGCAACAGCGAAGCTGATTGGAGAGTGGCCTTTAACCCCAGCTGCAACGTTTGGATCGTCCGTCAGAGCGAGGGGTATTTTTCTCGAAATACGCGCCCGCCTTCCAACGGAGTTCAGGAAACTGCTCAATATCGAGTCCCGCGTGCTTACCCTGCGCCTGTCTGAGGGCGCCGAGAATGATGTGCAGGTGGTATTCGGGATCGTATCCAAAGCACTGCATAATATCGAAGACCTGCCCGTAATCCCCCGTGAAATCGAGGACATTCTGACGATCTCGACGGCCGAACGGCACCGCTGGTTGAAAGATGGTCGCTTGCAGAGCGCCGGGACGAAAACGGTGAAACTCCGCGGGCGGGCAAGGAACATCACCTTTCACGTGTTCGACCCGCAGCACGTGGAGGATGTGCTTGACCGCGACCTGGTTACGGTCTGGCGCGAACAGGACGCAGCGACAGCTGCAGACAATAGGCGGCGAGCCGCGGGGAAGGCCGCTATGAAACGTGCTCAAAGAAGCGGTCGCGGAACTGCAGCTTCAGCTGCCCATGGCCCCGATGAGAACTCGCACTCCAGTTTGCGCGGCTGGGAAGATTTTGAGAATGACGGACTCCTGCGCTGATAGGCCGGGCGCACAGGCAGGTTAAAACGTTTGCCTGCGCCGTGCGAGATGCGCAAGGAGGGCCGTCAAACGCATCGCGTTCAGGACCCGCTTCGCAGGGACACCGCCCTTGCGCGCCATCTCGACACCCCAATGCATGTGGTCGAGCTCGCGAATCGAATGAGCGTCCGGATTGATGCTGAAGATGCAGCCCTGATCGAGTGCCTTTTGATGCCAGCGCCAGTCGAGGTCGAGTCGCCACGGATGTGCGTTGATTTCGACAGCGACGCCGTGTTTCGCACACGCTTTGAGGACTTTGTCGACGTCGAGATCATAACCGGGCCGGCGCAACAGCTGGCGACCGGTCATGTGCCCGATGATTGCGATCGCCTCAATGATACGCTCCGTCTGTTCCTTCTTGGGCAACTTGAAGCGGCTGTGCACGCTCGCGACGACGAAATCGAACTGCTCCAAGATATGATTCGGGTAATCGAGCGAGCCATCTGCCAGGATGTCCGCCTCGATGCCCTTCAGTATGCGAAATTTTCCATTGTATGCCTTGTTCAGCCGGTCAGCTTCGCGGTGCTGTTGTACCCATCCGGTGAAGGCTTCACCGGATGGGTACGGCGATGCAAACACGCATCGCGAGGTCCCAGCAAGGCCACGTTTGGTCCCCTTCATCAGCTCCTCCCCGGCTGCCTCGGCGTTGTTGACGTTGCGGATGATCCCGGGACGCTCGGTCTTGACCGGGACCGGAGGGTTGAACCAGTGGCGGGCCATGCGGTCACTCTTTGTCGACCTTATCAAGTTCCTCCAGCAAATACCTTCGCTCAGCCGGCAGCTCCCGTTCTACAGGCAGCAGGTTGCGAAGGTAATTGCGGATTACCTCTAACTGTTGAAAATGGGAAAATAGCGCAGGACGGCGCGCTTTGTTGCGATGCCACAGTGACTGAAGTTGGCTGACAGCTACTCGCCACAGTCGAAAGCCACGCAGAGGCCCATGGCAGTTGCTGCCTCGACGATCGCCTCGGTTAGTTCTTCGTCGGAGGCCACCAAATAAGGCGCAGCCTCCCGCGCTTCGCGTAGCGCCGCTTTTATCGAGACCGTGTCGCGACGGTCCGCCCTGTTGAGGAGTACAGTGATTGCTTGCTCTAGAGTACGCATCCGGTGAAGACCGCAGACGTGCGCATCCGGCAGCCAGGAGAACCTGAGCACCGGAGTGCTGGGGTCAAGCTTTCTTTGGGGAGACGCGATGATATTCTTCGAGGAGGAGTTTGACCTCCTCGATGCCTTCATCGGTGAAGGCCAAGATCCCGTCGTCATCGTTGGCGCCGTAGACCCAGATGACGCCGTCCTCGGGCTCGAGACCGAGGGTCAGGTCCTGGATGAGCGCTTCGCTGACGCCGAGGTCCCTGGCGACACGATCGACGGTGTAGACGTGATGCACCTTATTGCGCTGCATGATCAGGCCGCCGCTGGTTGGGTCCGCAATTTTGCGGATCTCCAATTCCACGGCAGCAAATCATCGATCCGATGGGCCGGATAGGCGGGCAGTCGGGCGAGGACGTCGGCGAGCCAGGCCTGCGGGTCGATATCGTTCAACTTGGCGCTGACGATCAGGCTGTAGAGAACGGCAGCGCGCTGTCCGCCGCGATCGGAACCGCAGAACAGCCAGGACTTTCTGCCGAGAGCGATGCCGCGCAGGGCTCGCTCGGCTGCATTGTTCGATAGGCAGATCCGCCCGTCGTCGAGGAACCGGGCGAAGGATGACCAGCGGCGCAGCATGTAGTTGAAGGCCTTGGTCAGATCATGTCCGCGCGAGAGCTTGTCGCGCGTCTCGATCATCCAGGTCTCGAGCTCCGCGACCAGCGGCAGGCTCCGCTCCTGGCGCACGGCGTGGCGTTGGGCCGGCGACAGGCCGTTGATCTCGCGCTCGATATCGAACAGGGCGTCGATGCGCTTCACGCCTTCAACCGCGAGCGGATAGACCAGGTTGGGCTTCTCGCCGTGCGCCTTCTTGCGCGCCGCCGCTTCGATATCGGCCAGCTCGAACACTTTGCGCCGGCTGTGGGCCCAGCAGCTGGCTTCCAGAATAGGCGCCGGCTGACGACCCGTCGCATAGAGATCGCCATAACCACCAAAGGCATCGGCCTGCAGAATGCCGCTCCAGCCGGCGAGATGCGTCGCGGGATGTTCGCCTCGGCGATCGCGGGAATAGTAGAACACTGCCGCCGGCGGATCGGCGCCGCCGAACGGTCGGTCATCGCGCACATAGGTCCATAATCGGGCGGTATCGGTCTTGCCCTTGGCCAGGACCGGCACCGTCGTGTCGTCGCCGTGCAGACGCGAAGCGGCCAGCACATGGGCTTCGAGCTGCTTGAACAGCGGCATCAGCGCCGCGGCGCCGGCGCCGACCTGGTCGGCGAGCGTCGACAGGCTGAGCGGCACGCCTTCGCGGGCATAGCGTTCGGCCTGGCGGTTAAGCGGCTGATGCTGGCCGAACTTCTCGAACAGGATCATCGCCAGCAGGCCGGGACCGGCCCAGCCGCGCGGGGTGGCGTGGAAGGGCGCCGGAGCCTGGCTGATCGTCTCGCAGTCGCGGCAGGTGAACTCACATGGGCCCGTCAATGTAAAGCGGGTTCAAAAACGCATGTTCGGCACTCCCATCGATCCAGTATCCAGGCTCGAGCTCATCATCTGACTGGAGCACTTCCACCAGTCCAAACTCACATACGGTCGCCGCTTTTTATCGGCCGCACCAAAATCCCTCTTTCGTAGGCGGAGGCTCGGTAGGACAAAACCCTTCTTCTCGTCGGCGCGTGACGCCACATTCACCCTTCGGTTTGTCCTGTCTGGATCTGCCCGCACCACTGCGGGAGATTGAGGCGATTTTCATCAGTCAGGCCGCCTTCAGCTTTGCGCCTTCAATGACCACTCCATGAACGGCATATTTCCAGAGAGCTACAAGAAGCTTTCTTGCCAGCGCGACTATCGCGGTTTTCTTCCCACGCCCCCCGTTTCGTTGCACGCGCTCCATGAACCATGTGCTGAGGGCCGAATTCGGCTGATGGTGTAGCCATAGCCATGCCAGCTGGATCATGACTGTCCGAAGTCGCGGGTTACCAGCCTTCCCGACACCTTGTTCATGATCTACAGAGCCACTCTGCCAAGGGGTAGGCGCCAGGCCAGCGTAGGCAGCGACTTGGCGGCGATTATCGAAGCTGCGGAAGAGCCCCTCCGACCAGAGAACCGCAGCGACTTCAGCACCAATACCCTTAAGCTGCACGATCATGGACGCCGGGTTCGGCATAGAGTCGCTCACGACATTGAGCAACGCGTCCCGTTCTGCTTCAACCTCCTTGATCTGTGCGAGGAGGATTTCGAGACGATCAAGTTCCCGTAAAATCTGTGCTTTAACTTGACGTGGCAGCGGGTGTCCGTCGCCCGTTCGCAGTTCCTCCAGTCGAGCGCGGCGATTTCGGTAGATCGGTTCGTAGTCGCCAATTCCTTGTGCGAACAGCAAGCCTTTGATCCGGTTTACGTGCAGGATTCTCTCTGCGATCAGCGTCTTTCGCTCTCGGCAGATTCGACGACGATCCTCTTCATCACGAGTGGGAACCCTGACCATCGCACACACCCTTGGTTCACCTCGCTTGTAGGCCAGAAGCGTCCGCACCAAGGTTTCCCCATCAATTTTGTCGGTCTTCGCCCGCCGATGTTTTCGGGACGTCAGAACCGAAGCAGGATCAACTACCCAGCTTTCTATTCCATTCTTCTCAAGTGTGCGGTGGATCCAGAATCCGTCGAGACCGGCTTCTTGGATAACGACCACGGGATACGTTTTGCCGGTGCGCGATCGCCCCTTCTGTTGGAGTTCTGCGAGCCTTTTCAGGAGATCCGCAACATCGCCTCCCAGAACTGAGTGCTTCGACATTTTCTCTCCCCCTCCCGGCGAAAGAGATGTGATCAACCACCGTGTTCTGCTCAATTCCAGCGACACGAAGATCGCGCAGAGTTCGGTGCGAATGGCGATCGAAGTTTCAAATTGACCGGTTTGCATGCCTGGCTCCCGAGTGGTGTTTGTAACAACCACACATTCGCAAGAGCGGTGGCTGCTATCCAGTCGCCCATAGGATCTTCTCCCGCACGTGCTGGATCACCTTCCATTGCCGCGGCACCACCTCCAGCGTCTCGGTGATATCCTCACCCAGCTTGCGCAGCCGATGACCGCCGCAGCAATGGCAAGCGGCCGGCGCCGGCTCGACCACGCGTTCGCGCGGCAGATGCTCGGGAAATGGCTGGCGCGCCGGTCGCTTGCGCATGTAAGGCGCCACCTCGGTGGTCCGGGCCGCGGCCTGTTCGGCGGCGATCTCGTCTTCCGTCGCGGTGCTCTCGAGTTCCTCGAAGGTGAGTTCCATCTGGTCGTGCAGGCGGGCTGAGCGTTCAGAACTCTGACCATGCAGCGCCCGCTGCAGCTTCCGGATCGTCAGATGCTGATGCGCGATCAGCGCCGCATCATCCGATGCCTTGGCCCTGGCGACCGCCAGTTCGGCCTCGACCAGCGCAGCGCGCGCGGCCTCGTCTTCGGCTCTGGCCAGCGCCGAGGTCAGCGCTGCTCTCAGCGCGCCAATATCGTCCGGAACAGCATCCTGGGCGGTGGCAACCATGCCCTGGAGTGAATCATAAAACGCGTCCGCTGACTCGCGGAAAATGGCGCAAACTCAAAGAAAAACTCAGCCCGCGCGCTGCGGGCGGAACGTGTGAAGCGGGTTGCGCCAATCGATCCCGTCGAGCATGTAGGCGAGCTGCGCCGGTGATATGGAAACCGTGCCGTCCGCCGGCGACGGCCATAGAAACCGGCCCTTCTCGAGCCGTTTTGCATACAGCGACATGCCGAGCCCATCATGCCAGATAATCTTGATCAGATTGCCGCTGCGGCCGCGGAAGACATAAATATCGCCGGCATGCGGGTCCCGGCCCAGCGTCTCCTGAACCTGCAGAGCGAGGCCTTGCATCCCGCGACGCATATCGGTCCGGCCGACCGCCAACCAGATCCGCACCTGGCTCGGAACCGGGATCATGAAACGCCCAGCGCCTTCACCATCGCTGCCGCCAGTGTTGGCGGCGTGGTCAGCGGAATCCGCAGCCGCACCTTGCCGGCGACCTCCAGCTCGATCACCGCTGGGGATGCCGCCGGCCGCGAAACGGCGACAGGCTCATCGGGAGCCACGACAACTTCGGCAAAGCCCGTCTCGCGGGCTCTCACCGTGCGGCGCCACTTATAGATCAGGCTGGTCGCGACATCGTACTGACGCGCTACCGCCGCCACTGTGGCCCCGGGCGCGAATGCCGCGGCCAGTATCCGGCACTGATCCTCTTCACGCCAACGACGACGACGCTCAGGCCCGGTCAATAACGTCACATGGCTCATGCTGTGCTGCTAACTTCGCTCGTAAGGGCGACCTTAAGAGCGCAGCCTCGCTACCGTGCCGTCCTCTCGCAAGGCGGCCTTCGCCGGAGGGTATCGCTCTAGAAGCGGACCGACCCTTTGCGCGACGCTCATCCAGCCCTCCCCAGGGACACGCCGAAAGGGAATCTACTCACTTCCTGACCGACATCAACGCCATGTACGAATCGTACAAATTGGCACGGTGCTGGCCGCAACAGTCAGCAATTTTTTTAGCTAGAGTTTCTGATCGGGTGATCGGATAATTGGCTCGCGCGAAGACCCCCTCTCGACCTATAGAGCGCGCTTCGATCCACCTTTCGTCCATAACCTAGGTGCTGTCGGTCCTGCCGTAGACTGAGGGGAGAACCAGTGGAGAGCCATGCGGCTATTCGCGAAGATCGAACCCGACAAACAGGCCAAAGGCTGGGGCAATCTCGACAATAAGAGCGACCAGCTCGCAGTCACTTTCCATCAGATGCGGCCCGTCTCGGCGCACCGCTGCGATGGTCTCTTTGACGGAGATGATTTGGCCGCGACGGGCTTGTAAGATCAGCTCTTCAACAAGCTCATGTGCAGTCACTTTGCGGGGTCGGCAGTTTGTCCAAACGTTCATACCAAGCCTCCCACCTCAGCGAGAACCCACGCGGAACATTCATGATCCTGCCGGGTAAAATCAAGAAGAATGTTTGATAGACTTCTGAGTGGGACTCGGAGGGACAAGCCACGAGGCGAGCCTCTATACTCTTTGGACCTGACGCCCAGCCGGCCCGCTAAGGGACTTCTTCCGTCGGCCCCTGTTTGGCCCGATCAATAGCCGCAAGTAATGACTGTAGGGTTGGCGGCAGTTCTGGTTCGACCCCCAGATTTAAGAACGTTTGTACGTTATGACGATAGCCCTCGGAACGGATCAGTTTCCGAAACGCTTCGGAGACAGACTGATGGTCTGCTTTGTTGCTGGTTGTCATCGGGAATTCCGTCCCAATCAGCCGCAACTCGCCCGCAACGAATGGGTTCCATAAGGACGTTGGAATATTTACTACAAATTTCTGAGCGGGAGATCGGATAACCGGCTCGCGCGAAGACCCCCCGTGCCACCTTCGTTTGCCGCAGCATTACCCTCGCTCTTTGAACTGAAGATTCGTGTCGGTCTGGCGTCGCCGGCCCAGTTCAACCCGCGCGACGTCGTTCAAAGCTGGGGGGATCGATCTTCATCAAGCGGTCTGCGGCCTCCACCGCAGTTCGTGTCCTGCTGCACAGCGCGAGATTTTCGGCCAGCATTTCTTCAGTGCGTTGAAGCGCGAGCTCGGTCCGGTGGATGCGCTGCCTGGCGTTGGCAACTTCCGATGTCAGAAGGTCGGCCACCATCCCGTGGCCGTGGGGTTCCAATGTGTCCATAGGTTTCTAATACACGGGGGCCGATATCGTTCCCTGATGTCGGGCGAAACGGCGGGCCGCAGAAAAGCGCGATTGGCCGAATGAGCAATGCGGTCCCTGTCAAAAACAGCGCCGGAAACAGGCGAACGGCTTCGGCCGCTCTACATCCACGGGCAGAGGCGATCACGGTCCAGAGGGCCATTGATCTGTTCAGGGCACGACTACAACGTAAGCGACGACACACTCAGGCGGCTGGTTATCAAGCACCGTCCTCACAACCAGACAATGCCCGGTGCTCCGTGGAGAATAAGCGCTCGCGGTTTGGTTATGGCGCTCGCCGGCGATGATGACGCGCTTGCGCGGTTGAGGCAGGACGATCGCGAGCACCCGGACCTAACTCGGTATTTCAAGCGGCTCGGCATCCCGCGACCCTGACTTGCTATCAAAGTTATGGTCGCGGCGACTGTCTAGAGTAGACATTAAGTAGATGTCGCGGCCCGACAGAGCCCCACACAAGAGCGAACCGTTGCTGCCTTGCGCATCGCCCTCTAGGCCGCCGGCGTCGAGTTCATCCCGGAGAACGGCAGCCGCGCCGGCGTGAGGCTCCGCAAACCTTAGGCCGTAGACTCGTTACTGCGCAGCCACACACCTGCTTTTCGCCATCGGACGAAGCGGTTGCAACAGGTGGTGCGCGGGCTATAGCTCTGAGGCAGGTCGCGCCATGGAGCACCGGAGCGCAGCACTCAGAAGATGCCGTTCAGCACGCGCCGATCATCAACACGCGGCACACCTCTTGGCTTGTTGGGTAGACGCTTTATTCCATTGCTGTCCATTGTCCAAAAAGCGCTGTTAACCAAATTTTCTCACCCGCCAATGCTTATTCGCGCGACTGAAAGGGTGAGGTGATCGATGTGTGATTCAAACATAAGCGCGTTTCCGCTGCATCGGCGGCGGAAGTTGGTCGAAGGGATCGCCCGGGTCCTGGAGTTCAAGAACGGGGAGGACGCGAACGCCTTCTGGCGCAACACCGCCAAGGCAATTCTCGTTCAACTGTCCGAATCAGGAATTGCACCCGGGGTCGCCGAACAGGAAGTTGGAACGCTTCTTCATGCTGTCTTGGGCGATATCGCCACCCGCAGTGCTGCGAAACTTGCACAATAGCATCGGCCGGCCGGCGTACTGATGGCAGTTGAGATGCTCAGGTCGTTTGCAGGCTTAGCCACCACAAACTATTGGTCGATCGATCCATGGACTTGCCAATCGCACGGGGACGAACGCTGCGCCCGCGGCAGCCCGACTGCCAATTCTGTTCAAGGCCGGAGTACGAGCCGGTTATTCGGAAGCTTTGGGGGGAACGGGCTGAAGCGCGCTAGGTCGTTTTGCCATTGTGGCTACCTGCGCGTTGCACAGCCTAGGTACCAATGAGCGAGACTGATGGCAAAAGAGAATCTCCCCTAGAAGGGCGTTGGTGCATCGGTCCGGACTTGAGCGGATGTCGATCTTTGAAGCGGCAGACTATGCCGTGGCCGCCTTGCGGCGGGCGGATTTCGGGCGTGCGCAGGC
>NZ_JAMYNH010000033.1:0-43652 GCF_040318975.1 Mesorhizobium sp. M0983
ATCACGGCACCGACCGAGATGTCGAGTTCCCCGGCGATCATCAGCAACCCTATCGGCAGCGCGATGATCCCGATCTCAGACGCGATGTTCAACCAGCTGGCCGTGCCGGCTGCCGACGTGAAGGCACTTCCGCCGAACAGGCCAAAGAAAAGCAGAACTGCGACCAGCCCGAGGAACGAGCCCGCCTCTGGTCGACGCGCCAGCCGGCCGAGGGCTAGTCCGGACCGCGTGCGGTGAGGCGCCGGGGTTAATGTGGACGTCACGGGATGTGCCATTAGGGTAATCCGCGAGCAAGCGGCCGGCCGCGATGTGGCCGCCGCAGAGAGAGGGAAAAAGGGCCGCCCGCTGTAAAGCGAGGGCGGCCCAGGCGGGAGGATTATCGCGTCCCTGCTTTCACACCGGCGATGGTGGCGTCGACGTTTGTCTTGTCGATGATGCCTGGTCCCGTAAGGATTTCGCGGGTGGGCACCGCCAAGCCGTAATTGACGTGGCCGTTCAGGATCGCTACAGCCAGGTATCCCTGCAGGTAGCCTTGCTGGTCGATCGCGCAGGCTTGCTTGCCATCCTTGATGTTGTTCAGGATGGTTTCGTCAAAGTTCATGCCGCAGAGTTGCACTTTCCCAACCTTGCCGGCCTGGGTAAGGCCGTTCATGGCCGAGTTGGCGTCAACGTTGCCGATGGTAAAGACGGCATTCACGTCCTGGTGCTGCAGCAGATAGGCTTTGACCGCCTGGGCGACGGCCGTTGCCGAGCCGAAGGATGTAGCGGGCAATGGCAGGACGTCGGCTTCGCCACCGCCGTTCTTCATCCCCTCCTTGAAGCCGCCGCAGAAGGCCTCAATATTGGCGGCGCCGGGCAGCGTGTTGATGCAGACGCCCTTCTTGTTGCCGGCCTTGGTGAGGTACTCGCCAGCCGCGACACCGCCTTTGTAGTCGTCTGAGCCGACATAGTTCATGGCGCCAAGACGATCGGCCGCTTTCAGCCCGCCGGCGTTGTAGATGATCAGGGGAATGCCAGCATCCCTCACTGCCTTGAACGCCGGGTCCATCGCTTCCGGCACCCAGTCCGGGCCGACGATGGCGTCGGCCTTCTGATCGATGGCCTGACGGATCAATTCGGCGGCGTCCACGCCCAGATTGTCATAGTTCTGCGGCCCGAGCCAGGTGACCTTGCCACCTTGGGCCTCGACGACCTTGCCAGCGTCTTCAGCACCGCGCTTTACGATCGACCAAAACGGATCGTCCGGCTTGCCGCCAACCACGAAGATATTGGCAGCGAGCGTCGCGCCGGCGCTGAATCCAATCAGCACCGCTGTCGACACGAGTGTCTTGAAAAGCTTCATAGTCTTCCTCCCAATTTACCCCGTGGGGTCTCAACAAAAAAGTCTTGCTGTCCCGGGCCCACTCCTCTCAGGCGCAGTCGAAACAGCGTTTGGATCGTTATTCCGCCGGCATTCCAGACGTGGGATCGCTGCGGCCTTCCTGCTGGCCACGCATTTTTTCCTTCTTCTTGCGGAAGCGGGCCTTCATGACCTCATCAGCTTCTTTGCTGCCGTCGTGCCAAGTGCCGAACAGCTTATCGAGGGGTACCAGCCCATCACCGCCGTAGTTCACCTCGAAATACTTGTGGTGCAGGTAGTGCACGTACGAATGGCTATCGAGTTTAACCTTATCGGTGATTTCGAATGTCTCGAAGCCGAGGTGGCCGTTCACCGCTCCAAATCCCGCTCCGTGCAGCGTGAAGTAGGCGCAGACCGGATTAGAAGGGATCAACAGGTGCAGCCAGGCTTCAGCATGATAGAGGAAGCCTTCGACCGGGTGCATCGACAGCGACGACCAGGGACTTGGATTGATCGAGTTATGATGGACCGAGTGCACCCATCTGTAGAGTGGCGGCCAATGGATCGCCCGGTGCAGGAAGAAGAAATAGACCTCGTGCACGGCTGGCGAGACAATCACCAGGAAAGACAGGTAAAGCCAATTCGTCGTCCATGGCAGCCAGACCGCCCAGCTGTTCGCATAGACCCACAGCATCACGATCTCGACCACGGTCCACAGCGGTATGGTGACGAAAAACGAGCGGGTGAAATTGTCGATGTTCTGGCTTTGAAACCAAAACACGTCAGACGGCGCGTCCGAAGGGAATTTTGGATTATATTTGAAGCGGTTCTGTTGCTTCCGCTGGAAGTAATAGCGCAGCTCGAAGAAGCCATAGAAAAGGAATATGCCGGCGGCGTTTAGGCCGTATAGCCAGAAGTAGTTGAGAACTGAGAAGGTCGCGAGGCTCTGCCAGCTTGGGATAAGGAAGTTCACCCAAATAATCGACGTGGCAATATGAAAGGCGTTCCACGGCCAGAGAAATTCAGGAATCCACGCCACCACCTTCTTTGCATTGAACGGATGATGCCAGATTGGCGCCGGCTCGGCCCGGCGATGCGGAGCCCAGTTACCGCGTTTATCGCGCGTTCCATACTGAAGGTCATCCATCGTAACAGCGCCTCCCTGCGGAACTATTCCCAACTGGGCTCGTCAAAACATCGGCCCTCAATTGGGTGGCATTCATATCGGAGGCTTGATATTTCTAGAAGGCGAAAATAGTATCAAAGCGACATTTGTATCATTTAATATCAGTCATGATGATATAGATGGGATGGAGCTCATGAGGCGACCGACAATCCACGATCTCGCTACTGCGGCAGGCGTTTCGGTGGCGACCGTGAATCGAATTCTAAGTGGCACCGTTTCAGTACGCCCGAAGACCGTCCAACGAGTACAAAGCGCAGCGGAGGAAATTGGGTTTTACGGAATCGGAGCCATTGATGATCGGGCTCGTAAAATATCTCCACACTACCGATTGGGCTTCCTGCTTCAGCAGTCGACCCGTGATCTCTACCAATTGTTCGGGAAGAAGATTATTGCCGCCTGTCGCGAGCGTCGCGACGAGGTCATCGATCCAATAGTCGACTTCGTGGATCTGCTGACGCCGGAGACAATCGCGAGCCGTCTGATTGCGCTGGGCGATTCATGCGACGCCGTTGCGGTGGTCGCGGCAGATCATCCCATCATTGGCCAGGCCATCCGGTCGCTGAAGGAGATGGGCAAACCGGTTGTCTCCTACATCACGGATCAGTCCGCGCCGGAAAGGGCCGCATATGTAGGCACCGACAACTGGAAGCTGGGGCGCACTGCAGCCTTCCTGATTACCCAAACCACTCACGGACCGGGTCGTATAGCGGTTTTCATAGGCAACCACCGGTATCAATGCCAGGATGTGTCAGACGCCAGTTTCCGTTCCTATTTGCGCGAGCACGCTCCACGGCTAGCGGTAGAGGAAAGCCGTCCGACCCACGAGGAAGCCAGTGAGGCCTGTCGAATGGTGACTGAGCTTCTGAAATCGACTGACGATCTTGTCGGAATTCTGATCGTCGGCGGCGGAATAACTGGTGTACTTCGTGCCTTGAGGGAGGTGTCTCCTGAGCGGCGGTCGGGTATCAAAGTAGTATGCCGTGACATTGGACCCGAAACTCGAAAGGGACTGTCTGAGGGCCTGATCACTGCAGCTCTTTGCCACCCGCTCGAATCGACCTCGGCCCTTCTTGTCCAAACGATGATCGATGTCATTGGACCGCAAGCACCATTTGCCACCCTTCAGCGATCCATACCTTTTGAAATCGTCACGCCGGAGAATATCTGACGCAGATGTCAGCTACTGGCGCGGGCGTCCTGCGACCCGATAAGGATGTCCGCTTTCAGGTGATGCACAAACGGACCTCAACGGCTATATTTGGGCGCGAAGCGGCTATGCCCTGCTTCACCTGCGAGTCTGCTTCGGGTCAGATCGCGTCATCGAACCTTCGAAACTGAACGACCGCCAAGGTATCGAATTCGGTCGTTCAGAGTGGGTTTGAAGCAAATCAGAAATTCTGCTGACCCATGGCCTTTTCGATCAGCTTGTCGATCGATACCGCCAGCACGAGAAGCAGTCCCGTCACGATGAGGCGAACGTAGTTCTCGACGCCCATCAGGTTGAGCCCGTTCTGGACTGTTCCGATAACAAGCGCGCCCAACAGGGCCGCGTGAATGGAGCCGCGGCCGCCGAACAGGCTGACGCCGCCGATGACGGTGGCGGCAATTGATTCCAGCAGCAGCGTGCCGCCCCCTACTCCGCCACCGGAGAAGACGCCAACGCCTAGTGCCCGCGACGCGCCCAGTACGCCAGCCAGCGCAGCGATAGCGCCGGCAATAGCGAAGGCCAACATCTTGATGCGCGCAACCTTGACGCCGGCCCGTCGCGCAGCCTCGTCATTGTTGCCGACCGCATAAAGATAGAGGCCGAACCGGGTTTCCTTGAGGATATACCCGCCTATCCCGAGCAGGATTGCAAAGATCAAAACCACAACTGGTATGCCCTGATGTGCGTTGAGGATCATCACGACGATGGCGCCAAAAATCGCGGCCGCGCCGAGCGGCAGCACAAATCGGCTGAACAGGGAAGCTTCCAGACCGGCGCGCTTTCTGCGGGCAATGCCCGACAGGACCAGAGCGGCAAACGCGACGAGCCCAATCGCCAGCGCGCTCCATGACGTGATCCCCGAAATCTTAGTCTCTGCAATCTTGTCGATACCGGTTCCCATCAAACCGTAGCGGGCGGTCGGAGGCAAAAGCACGAGTTGCAAGCCATTGAGAGCCAGTCCGAGCCCCAGCGTCACCACGAAGGACGGTACGCCGACAAACGTGACCCAGCGCGCCGAAAAGCTGCCGATAGCAGCACCCATTACGATTGCGACCGTCACCGCCAGCCAGGGCGAAACGCCGTAGTCGACAACCAGCTTGGCCATCAGGATCGATGTCACGCCGTTGATCGCTGCGACCGACAAGTCTATTTCCTTGACCAGCAGCACGAACATCAGACCGATCGCCATGATGCCCACAACCGTGCTCTGGACGAGCAGGTTCGACAGGTTCTGCGGTGTCAGGAAGACATTGCTCTGGAGCGCGAAGAACACCCACAGCGCCACCAGCCCGATTATGACGGGCAGCGCACGCATGTCGCTGTTGAGCACTTCGCCGATGGTGCGGCGTTTGACGTCACCGGAAGCGGCGGCCGAGTTTGCCATTCTTGACGTATCCTTCTGATACTTTTCGCCCCGCGGGGCTCAGCCAGCGAGGTTGACTGCCTCGTTGCCACCGACCATCGCGTTGACCACTTGCTCGCCTGTCACTTCACTCGATTTAAAACTCGCGACGTTCGCGCCCAGGCGCATGACCTCTATGCGGTCGGTGGCGTTGACGACGAAATTGTGGATGTCGTGGCTAACCACGACTATGCCGAGCCCTTCGTCGGCCAACGTGCGGACCAGGGCCGAGACCTGTTCGGCTGCGGAGTGGCTGAGTGCGGCTGTCGGCTCGTCGAATATGACGACCTTCGGCGTCCACAGAATGGAACGTGCGATGGCTATGTTCTGTCGCTGGCCGCCAGACATTGCTCCGACAGGACGCGTCAGTGACAGCTGGCCGAGTCGCATGCGCGTCAGCACCTCGCGGGCACGAACTTCGCACTCGGCACGCCGGATCCGTCGGCCGAACCATGTCGGACCGGTCAGCTCGCGCCCGAGAAACAGGTTCTGCACGGCGTCCAGATTGTTGCAGAGCGCTAGATCCTGATAGACGGTCTGGATCCCAAGGGCAGTGGCGTCGGCAGGATTGCCGATTTTCGCCGGTTGGCCTTCGATGGTGTACTCTCCAGAGTCGAAGCCGAAGACGCCCGCCATGATCTTGACGAGCGTGGACTTGCCGGCGCCGTTGTCGCCGACCAGGGCGACCACCTCGCCGGCGTGGACGTCCACCGAAGCCCCCTGAAGAGCATGGACCGACCCGAACGACTTACGGATATTGCGCATCGAAATTAGCGGCGTGGATTTATGCGCCGCACGAACATCGGCGCCGCCGCGGGTTGCTGCCGCTTTGACCATCAGGCTCCTCCCATCAGGTGACCGAAGGACAGCGAGCGCCGCTGTCCTTCGGTCGATCTCGCTATTTGTTGTTCTTCTTGCAGACTTCGGTGTCTTCGATGCCCTTGCAGATTTCTGGCCAGGTCCAGACGCCGGCGGTGACGACGTCCGAGAGATTATCCAAGGTGATGTTCTTCACCGGCAGGAAGACAGCCGGCACATCCATGAACTTGTTGTTCACTTTGCCGTTGATCAGATCCTTTGGCACTCCTTTGCCATCCAGGATCGAAGCCACGACGTCCGCCGCATAGGTCGCTTCAACCTTGAGATCCTTGAGCACGGAGTTGTCCTGCCATCCCTGTGCGACGTACCGCAACGCTTCAACGGTCGCGTCCTGTCCGCCGGTCACCAGCCTGTCGCCAGGCTTGGCCCCCTGGCTGATCAGAGCGGCAACCGAGCCTCCGGTGGTACCGTCATTCATGCCGAGGAAGACATCGACATCACCGCCATTGCGGGTCAGGCAGTCTTCGGCGAAAGATTGAGCCAGCGCCGGATCCCAGTTCTGCGTGTACTGCTCGCAGACGACCTTCACCTTGCCGGAATCGATCAACGGCTGAAGGAATTCGTTCTGGCCCTTTTCATACTGGCCTGTACCGTATTCGCCCTCATTACCCTTCACGCGCGCAACCTTGACCGGCGACTTCTTCATTGCGCTGATCAGCTCGGCGGCGCGCTTGCCTTGGGCTTGGCCAACTGACAATGAGTCGAAGACGACGTGCGCTTCGGCCTTGCCGCCGACCGCGTCGTGATCATAAAGGACCACCGGCACCTTCGCATCAGCTGCCGCCTTAAGACTGCCAGCGGCGAGGTTTGCGTCCGTTGCCGCGAGCACGATCACGCTGGCGCCTTGGGTGATGGCGTCTTCGACCAGCCGCTGCTGCCGCGCCGGATCCCCCTCGCCATTCTGCACGGTCACCTGAGCGTTCGGCGCCTTCTCCTTCATTGCCGCGACAAAGAACGGCGCGTCCCGGCTTGTGAAGCGAATTGTCGTGGTATTCGGCAGTAAAAAGAACACTTTCTTGGCATCTTGAGCATGTGCCGCCGCCAAGGCGCTTGCCATAGCGGTTGCCGTCAGAAATGCGGTCAGAAGTCGCTTCATAGTTTCCTCCCATGGAATACTCAGTTCGCCCCCCTTCACGACGGCACGGGGCACCCCCGAACCGGTTTAAGGATAGGCTGCAACGAAAATTGCAAGATATAAATATTCCGCAATGAACGATGTGTCAACGATGCGACAATGAAATCTTTGCATCGTGCGAAACGCGCAATTTCTATTGCGACATCCAGGCTCGAGTGCACCTGGCGCGCTTGGTTCGCAACCGGAATGCCAAGGACGCGGAACGCCCGGGTTGTTGTCGGGGAACCGCTACTGCCCGGTGACGGTGGGTATGCGCGGACTGACAGCGTTGTTCTGCAGTCGCGCCGCGAGTGCAACCGTCAGCGCCTGGGCGAGGCACATTGGGGCGGCAAGCGAACGGGAAAAGGTATATTCATGCTCCGGTACGGCGAAGAGAACACTGGCGTTCTTGGCTAGCGGAGACAGCGTGCTGTCGGAAATAGCAATTATCGGAACTTCGCTGCGAGCGGCCTCTTCCACGACATTGACCACTTCATTGGCGTAGAAGCGAAAGGACACGGCAAACAAGACATCGGTCTTGCGGATCATGCGCGCCATATGCGTAGCAAGTCCGCCGCCGGGATCAAGCAGCACGCAACGTTTGCCCAGCATCGTCAAGATATAGCGGAGAAGTTCGACCACAGGCGTCGATCGCAACTGCCCGATCAGGTAGATCGCGTCGGCCTTTTCGAGAAGGGTCACTGCCTTGGCCAGATCCTCGGGTGGTATCTGTGTCAGCATGTCCTGAAGCGAGGCAATGTCGCGAACCACGAGGTCGCGCATGAATCCGACTTCGCTACGATCTGTTCGCGCTCCCAATTCGCCTTCCAGCGCCTTGATACGAGCCTCGAAGCCGGGCGCGGCGGTCGACAGGCGCTTCTGAAAGAGAGACTTGAGTTCCTTGAAGCCTTCATAACCGAGCGCCTGCGCAAAGCGCACGAAGCTTGAGGCATGCACTCCGCTGCTATCCCCAATTGCATTCACCGACCTGACAGCAACGTCGTTAGGATTCTGGGTGAGATAGAGCGCGATCTTCTGGTAGGATTTGCTCATTTCGTCGTAGCGGTCGTGGATGAGCCGGATGAGCTCTTCATAGTCACGCGGCGCTTCAGCGGTCGGTTTCATGTTGCACTCTTTCGCAATATTCATTGCACAATGACGCGTCTGCGTCGATTCTGCTAGTGAAATCAGGTGCAACATTGTTTAAGCAAAAGCGCGTGCATGTTGGCGATCAAGCCCGAGCCGCATCATGACCTAGATGCCGAAATCGGGAGGACAATCAACGCGCGAAGATGCTTCGTGCGAGGCCGTCCCTTGCTACCGACGTGAGGGTCGACCGGTCTTCACGCTGTTGCGGCTCGCCCCATCTGATTCACTGTCGGCAATCAGCGAAAGGTAGCGCTCGAGAGCCTTCGAGAACTTGGCTTGCCAGATCTCATGCGCAGTGCGGAGATCTCCGTCGCGCAAGCTTTCGAGTAGCTTGACGACATACTTCTCGGCGTCGCCCTTTCGGTCTGTATAGACAACGCCCAACTGATGGTTGAAGCGCCTCACATCTGCGGTCAGCTCGGAAAAGTAGCGGATGGTCCGCTGCAATCCCGTCGCGTCAATGATCGCTTGCTGGAACTCAAGATCGTTGCGAACGGTCTCGACCTGGCTATCGAGGTTAGCAAACTTGACGGCATTCTCAGCCAATTTTTCGAGACGCTTGAGGTCAACCGAAGCTAGGCGACCTGGTTCCGCGAGCAGATGGTCCAGGGCAATTTTTCCTAGAGCCATCCGGATATTGTAGACTTCGATGACGCTGTCTGCGTCCACCGCCCTGACAGATGCTCCCTTGTTCCGCTTGATCTCGACGAACCCCTCGCGAGCAAGCAGGCGCAATGCTTCCCGGACCGGATGCCGGGAGACGTTCAACATGTCGGTAAGCTGTTGCTCGACGAGCCGGTCGCCGGGCTTGAAGTGCCCGGCAATGATCGCGTTCCGGATTTGCTCCGCAGCGAACTGCGTGCTTTCCATCTGCGTCATGGGAGCCAGAATGGCGCCTGTTTCATTTGCGTGTCGCATCAGGATCCTCATAAGGCGACCGCAGGAGATCGGCTGCACAGGCATTCGGAATGTAGACTATATACGAATGCGATAATCTAATGAGAAGCCTGCCACTAAGCTATCCTTACGGAATAAGTGGAAAACGTTCTGTCCCGCCTGACTTGCCGTTTGAGCGAGACCACCAGGTTCTTCGCCGGAAGGGAGCCAGCACCACGATACGCAGTGAGCTCTATTTCGAAGAGATACTCAGGTCCGCCCAACGGACCACAGCTGACGCAGCTTGCCGGAGAGATGTCCCGGAACTTCTCGCCCATATAGGCCATGACTTCCGGGACGTCTTCCTGGCGCGGAATGAAGATGCGTCGCCGCACAACATCCGCAAGGCTGCTGCCGACCGCCTCAAGCGCGCCTTCGACGTTCTTCATCGCTTGCCTTGCCTGCTCGACGGCCGTCTCAGGCATCACACGGGTCTTGTAGTCGCGTCCTGCGGTCAGGGACATGAAGATCCAGTGTCGAGGGCGACGATCCGCGAATAGCCTTCCTTCTCTTCCAGGATGCTGCCGGACTTTAGCTTCACGAGTTCCATGCCGTTCTCCAGTGCTGATCAGATCGAGATGCCGCCATCGATCGCCACCGTCTGACCGGTGATCAGCGCGCCGGCGAAACCCAGGAAGACGATAAGCTCCGCGACATCCGCCGTGGTGCAGACTTTCTTCAGAGGTGTGCTGGCGAGGGTGCTCTGGCGACGCTCCACCGACCATTCAATCGCCCACGAACTTTCGACGACGCCCGGCGCCACCGCGTTGACCCGCACATCGGGCGCGAGCGCACGCGCCAGGTTCTTCGTCAGGTTGATGACCGCGGCCTTGGAGCCGCTATAGGCGATGGTGCTGGCCACGGCGCCGAAGCCGGCGATGGAAGCGGTGTTCACGATCGAACCTTTGGCCACCTTGAGAGCAGGCGCCGCGGCCTTCGAGCACCTGAAAACGCTCATCAGGTTGACGTTCAGCAGATTTGCCCAAAGCTCCTCCGTTATGCTGTCCAGGTCGTTGATCGGCACCGGGACCTTCACGCCCGGTATTCCCGCGTTGTTGACAAGCAGATCGAGACGGCCGAGCTTCGCCACCGCCTCGAGCACCATTGCCTTGGCCTGCCCGGCGTCGCCGACATCGCCTGGAGCACCGATAACGTCGAGCCCCTCTCTTTGGAGCCCAGCGAGAGCAGCCTCGCCCCTCTGGTCGGCCGGTAGATAGTTGATTGCGACCTTGGCGCCTGCCTTGGCCATCATGCGCGCGGTTTCGAGGCCGATGCCCGACGCGCCCCCGGTGACAAGCGCCGCCTTTCCCGTGAGATTGAACGAGATCATGAGTTACCCTTCGATGCTGCGTTTGGATGGAATTCGCTAGGCGACTGAGCTTCTGACGATTTCAAGGGGCTTGCGATTCTCGCGCCGCAGGAACTTCTGTGTCTGTTCTTTGCGGGGATTGTCGATCACCTCTTCGGCCGTGCCGATTTCGCAGACTTCGCCCTGGCAGAGAAAGGCCACGCGGTCCGCCGATTCCCGAGCGAAATTGATGTCGTGCGTGACAACCACCATCGTCATGCCTTCGCTCTTCAGGAGGCGCATGGTCTCAAGCACTTCGCCGACAAGTTCGGGATCCAGGGCGGAGGTGACCTCGTCGAAGAGCATGTAGCTCGGCTCCATTGCAAGCGCTCGGGCGATGGCGAGACGCTGCTGCTGGCCGCCTGAGAGCTGAGACGGCAAGCTGTCGCCCTTGTCGCCCAGCCCCACATGCTCGAGGTGCTTCTGCGCAAGTGCGCGCGCCACAGCGCGGCTTCGCTTTGAGACCACCCGGGGTGCCAGCGCGACATTTTCCAGCGCCGTGAGGTGCGGGAAGGCGTTGTACTGCTGGAAGACGATGCCCAGCTTGCTGCGCAGCTTGTTGATATCCGTCTTCGGATCGTGGACGCTGATGCCGTCTACGAGGATCTCGCCACCCTGGATCGGTTCGAGCCCGTTGATGCATTGCAGGAGCGTAGATTTTCCCGACCCGCTCGCGCCAATGAGGCAGACGAGTTCGCCCTTTTCGACCGTGAGATCGATGCCCTTGAGCACGATCACCGATCCGAAGGCCTTCTGGACGTTGCTGATGCGGATCATACGCGGACCTTTCTTTCGAGGTGCCGGCTGTACCGGGAAACAGGATAGCAGATAAGGAAATAGAAAAGCCCCGCACCCATCAGCAGCAGCCAGGTCTCATGTGTCCTGGTGATGAGTATCTGGGTGGAACGCATATATTCGATGTAGCCGACCACGCCTGCGAGAGCGCTGTCCTTGATCAGGCTGAGGACGAGCCCGATCCACGGAGCCAGACCCGTCCTGAATGCCAGGGGCATGGATATGTACAAGAGCTCCTGGTAGCCGTTCATGCCGAGCGAGCGAGCGCTCTTGCGGTATTGAACCGGGACTGAGAGCAGGCTCGCCCGGACCACCTCGGCAGTTACTGCCGACATCCAGGCACCAAGTGCGACGGTACCGAACCAAAAGGGTGAAGTGCCGAAGCCCAGGATCGATAGAAGGCTGTTGGCGAGTATCAGCTGGATGATCATCGGCACGCTGCGCAGGATGTCGATGAAGGGGGCCGTGGCGATCCTCACGGTCATTGACACGGTGCGCAACCAGCCAAGGACGATCCCGGCAAGGGTGCCGACAAGGGTTGCTGCGGCGGCCAGCCTGACGGTGTTGAGCAGCCCCTGAGCCAGGAAATAAGCATCCGACCAGGCGAGGCCTTGGTTTGCGAACTGAAACTGCACGCCTAGCTCCTGTATATGAGGCGGAAGGCCAGGTGGGACGAGAACTGCAGCCCTTTGGCGATGAGGTAATAGATCAGCGCCGTGACCAGAAAGAACTCGAATGTCCGGAAGGATGCGGACTGCGCGTACTGCGTGGCGCCCGAGAGCTCCTGCAGTCCGACCAGCATGCCAAGCGAGGTGTTCAGCATTCCCCAGATGCCTTGAGTGACATAGGCGAGGAAGATCACCTTGAACATCTGTGGAAAGATCACATGGATGAAGCTCTGCGGGCTGGTCATGCCGAGTGAGCGCGAAGCCGACAGCTGCTGTCGCGGGATGGCGTTGAGACCACCCCTGAAGATTTCTGTCATGTATCCGGCGTTGTTGAAGGAAACGGAGATGAGGACGGCGGCGTAGCTGGGGATGTTGATGTGGAAGGCGCCCAGCCCGAAATAAAATAGATAGAGCTGAAAGACAGCAGGCGTGTTGCGCGACAGCTCCACCCACCAGGTCGAAAACCGGTAGGCCCATCCCTCGCCCTGCTGGCGCGCGACAGCCATGGGCATCGCAATGAGCGTGCCGATAATGAAGGCGAGAATGGTGATCTGGATCGTCACCCAGGCTCCGGCCAGCAGCAGGGGCAGTGAATCCCAGACTATGGACCAGTAGAACTGATAGCCGTTCATGCCAATCATCCCATGCTCATGCCGGCAGGGTTTTCCTGCCGGCATAAGCTCTATGCTTAGAAGTTAATGCCTTCAGCTGTCAGCGGCGGCAGCGGACCATTGCCGTAGTACTTGTGGTACACCTCGGCCCAACGCCCGTTCGAAACCTGAGTGAACACGAAAACCCGCGCCCAGTTCAGGAATTGTTGGTCGTCACGTTTGAGGGCAATCGATCCGAAGTCGGCGAGAGGGGCAAGTCCGGCCATCACGAACTCTGGGAACTGACCACTTTGCGATAGCGAGTTGAAGACGGCGACATTGATCACGATGGCGTCGATCTTGCCCTGCTGCAGAGCCAGGAAGGTTTCCGCATCGCTCGCAAAGCCGGTGTAGGTCGCACCCGTACCCTCCCAGCCCTTGCCCAGCTCATCCTTGAAGAGTTGCTCAGGCGTGGTGCCAACGACACCACCAAGCTTCTTGGACGCCAGGTCAGAGTATTTGGCGATGCCGGTGTCCTTGCGGGTCACGACTGCCATGACGTTGTTGGTGTATGGCTGGGTGAACGCCACGGTCAGCGCACGTGCCGGGGTCGGCGTAGTCGAGGCGATAAGGACGTCGATGCGGTTCGAAACCAGCGCCGGGATACGATCCGGCGAAGGCGTCTCGATGATTTCCGGCTCTGCGCCAAGCGCCTTTGCCATGTCCTTGCAGTACGTCACGTCATACCCGTCGGGCTCGTTGTTCGAGTCGCGGAAGCCGGCAGGCGGACTGTCCAGCATGATGCCACAACGCAGCTTTTTGTTCTTGATGATCGTGTCGAGCGCGGAGTCGGCATGCGCCTGACCAGCCAGCGTGAATGTGGCGACCGCCGTAGCCAGCAGAGCCCTCATAACCATTTTCATTTCATTCCCCTTTTCTTTGTTGCAGACCAAGTAGTTTGTTGGCTGAGCAATTGAGACCGCTCAACTCGCCTTTCTCGCCAGCCTGGGTGTCACGCCGAGAGCTTCGATAGGTCCCACTTCCTTCTCGATCAGGGGCACGACTTCGTTCTTGAATCGAACGAGCGAGCGATGCGCCAACTCGATTGGCATGCAGCCGAAGGAGAAGTTGCAGGTGTAGTTGCTTGGATTGAGACGTTTGATGTCCGCGACCATCTTCTCGGCAACGGCGTGCGGATCGCCTACCACCATGTTGTCCGCATATTGGTCGAGCGTGTACTCGCCTTCGAACGTCTGGTTGCTGATGTAGCTGTTGTCGTCCAGCGGCGGCGAGGCTTGGCGCAGATAATGCGCCATACGCCCCACGTACCGGGCCCGCTCCGCCACGACCAATGCCTCGCTGCGGCTGTCGGTTATGGCCAGGTACTGCATGATCGCCAAGGGCTTGGTCGAAGGCTGCTCGCCGATGGATGTCCAGGCGTCGTTGAGCCCGTCGACCATCTTGTAGAGCACGGGCGATCCGAGCGTGCTGGCTGCAAGGAACGGGACCGCCTTCCACTTCTTGAAGCGATCGAGAAGCTTCGGGTGGGAGGAGGTCACAAAAATCGGGGGAAGAGGCTTCTGCTGGGTGCTGATCGCGAAGCTGGTCTTGGGGAGGGAAATGTACTTTCCCTTGTACTCGACCTCGCCATCGACGAGCGCTCTTTCGATGACGTCCCAATACTCAAGGAAAACGTCGACCCTGTCGTCCAGCACGATGTTGTAGCGATCAAACTCATAGCGCTGATAGCCGGTACCCAGGCCGATGACGAGGCGGCCCTCGGTCTGTGTGTCGGCGACCGCGATCTCCTGGGCGACACGAAGCGGATTGTAGAGCGGCAGCACGATAACGCCCGGGCCTAGCTTGATCCGCTTGGTCCATCCGGCCGCGTAGGAACACATCATCAGCGGCGACGGCGAACTCGAATAGTTGGCGAAATGGTGTTCGGCGAACCACGCGACATCGAAGCCGAGCTCATCGGCGGTCTCCACCATTTTGCGGGTATCGCGCATCACGCCCTGGGCACCGTCGGGATGATCGCGAAGCGTCATCAGGTTAAAAAGGCCAAGCTGCATTCATTTGCTCCTAAGATCCCTCGGCGACGGCTGTCGACGTTGGTAAACAGTCCTATCCAGCCTTCTGCAGGACCATGGGTGAAGTCAGCGCGTAGGCGCCGTTATGGTAGATCAGCGGGTCGACATCGGAGGCAAATGCCACCCCTGCGACCCGCCCGATGATGATGTCGTGCGTGGCATAGGAGATCGCCTGATCCATCTCGCAGAACAGGTTCGCCTGCGCGCTTGCCAGGTAGGGGATGCCGTCCTTTTCGGTCCACTCGCCAATGTCGAAACGCCTCTCGGACGGCCGTCCGCCACTGAAAGAGTTGGATATGTCAGCCTGCGAGGCCCGAAGCACGTTGATGCAGTATTGCCCCTCTTCCTTGAGCGGCACATTGATCGACGAGTTGCGGTTGACGCACGCAAGGATCGAAATGGGAGCGAAGCTGAGCGGCGTGACCGACGTGACGGTAATGCCATATCGGCGCCCGTCGTGCCTGCACGAGATCACGCAGACCGTCGACGCCACGCGCCGCATCGATTGCCGGAAATGCTCGGTACTCAGGTCCTGCGAGAGCATTATTTGCTTCCTTGTTCCCATCTTCAAAATTGCAGATTGTCTACAATCTGTCAATGTGTTTTTGGACCACCCCGCTCCAGACGAAACTGCCTTGTTTAATGGTGGTCGTGCGCTCCGTCAGGGCCCGGGAGCGGGAATTGCCTGGCCAGATCCTCGACTTGCTCCGCAGATAGATATCGCGGGTTGAGACCGCGCAGCAGAAGGTACAGCTTTGCTGTTTCCTCGAGTTCCTCGATCGCAAAGACGGCGCCCTCAAGGTCCTTGCCGGTCACGACCGGCCCATGGTTGGCCAGCAGGACCGACGTATATTTGCCGACCAATCCCTTGATGGCCCCGGCGACCGCCGGATCGCCCGGCCTGAAATACGGCACCAGCGCCGTTCGGCCAGCGCGCATGAGATAGTACGGCGTCATCGGCGGCAGCACCGACTTCGGATCGATCTCGGGAAGCATCGTGACGGCGACCGAATGCGTCGAATGCAGATGCACCACAGCCCGAGATCCTTTGACTGTGTCGTAGAGCGCGGAATGCAGGGGGATCTCCTTCGTCGGCTTGTCGCCCGAGACAAGATTGCCCTTTGCGTCAAGGCGGGAAATGGACGCTGGATCCAGAAATCCGAGCGACGCGTTTGTCGGGGTCACAAGCCAGCCGCCTTCGTCGAGCTGAACAGAGATGTTTCCCGAGGAACCGGGGGTGAGTCCGCGATCGAACAGCGACCTGCCGAAGCGGACAATCTGTTCACAGAGTTTCGTCTGATCCATATCACCCGAGATTCTAGGCGCATGGCACGAAGCCAAACGCACTGAGCTTACCCACGGACGCCAACCTGAAAATCTCAAAAGTGCGGCGACAGCCCGTTGCAGATTGTAGATAATCTGCATTATGATTGGATTGAAAGCAAGAGGTTGGATACGCATGTCTGCTGGCAAAAGCGCGGAAAAATCAAACGTCGCCGTCATCGGGTTGGGCTCGATGGGGTTTGGCATGGCGAGTTCGCTTGTGCGACGCGGACACGCGGTCGTCGGCTACGATCCCTCCGCGACCGCTGCGGAAAGGCTGGTTGCAAGCGGCGCGCGGATAGCGGAATCACCGAGCGAAGCTGTTGCCAATGCGAGCGTCGTCCTCTGCGTCGTCGTGAACAGCGCGCAGACCGACGCGGTGCTTTTCGGCGACGGCGGCGTGTTCCCGGTGATGCCACCGGGCTCGGTATTCATTTCGTCAGCGACCATGGCGCCGTCGGAGGCAAAACGCCTGTCCTCGCGCCTCGCGGAGCGCGAAATCCTCTATCTCGACGCCCCGATCTCGGGCGGCGAAGCGAAAGCCGCGAACGGCGCCCTGACGATCATGGCGTCGGGCAGCCCGAATGCCTTCGCACGGGCGCGGCATGTCCTGGATGCGGTCGCGGCGAAGGTCTATCGCCTGGGCGACGAACCCGGCATCGGCGCTTCGGTGAAAATGATCAACCAGCATCTGGCAGGAATCCATATCGCGGCCGCATGCGAGGCCATGGTGCTCGCATCCAAGCTCGGCTTGGACCTCTCCACTGTCTACGAGGTCATAACCGCGTCCGCGGGAAACTCCTGGATGTTCGAGAACCGTGTCCCGCATATCCTCGATGGCGACTACAGGCCGCTGAGTTCGGTTGAAATATTCGTCAAGGATCTGGGCATTCTCCAGGACATGGCTCGGGCCGAACGATATCCCGTGCCGCTCGCAGCGGCGGCCCTCCAGATGTATCTCGCGACCTCGGGCGCAGGCATGGGACATGACGACGACGCGTCGGTTGCACGCACCTATGCCAAGTTGTCCGGCGCATCGCTGCCAACAGCCAAGGCGGCATCATGATCGATCTCGCCGCATGATACGCTTCGCCGCCAACCTCACCATGATGTTCACGGAATGGTCGTTCCTTGACCGCTTCGAGGCTGCCGCGGAAGCCGGCTTCGGAGCCGTGGAATTCCTGTTCCCCTATGAATTCGCACCCGAAACCGTAGGCAGCCGACTGAGGGCATGCGAACTCGAACTGGCGTTGTTTAATCTTCCTCCCGGAGACTGGGCTGCGGGCGAACGCGGCATCGCTGCCCTGCCGCATCGCTTCGAAGAGTTCCAGTCAGGCGTCGACAAGGCGCTGGACTACGCCCCGGCGACTGGCGTGCGCTCCCTCCACATGATGGCCGGCCTTGCGGACCCGTCAGACGCAGAAGCGTTGAGAAGCTACAGGCGTGCCGTGGACTTCGCCGGATCGAAGCTGGCCGCCCAAGGCCTGAACCTTCTGTTGGAACCGATCAACGGCCGCAGCATGCCCGGTTATTTCCTGAACGACTTTGCGCGTGCCGCAGCATTTATTGAGGAACTCGATCACCCGAACGTCAGGCTTCAGTTCGACGTGTTCCATCGACAGATCATGCATGGTGACATCACCGAGAGCTTCCGGCATCTGCAGCCGCTCATCGGGCACGTCCAGATAGCTGGGGTGCCTGCACGGCACGAGCCGGATACCGGCGAGGTCAACTATCGGCACTTCTTCGAACAGCTTGAGACGAGCAATTATTCCGGTTTCGTCGGCTGCGAGTATCAGCCCGCTGGCGAGACGAAAGCTGGCCTTGGCTGGTTTGCGCCGTATAGGGGGCGCAGGCAGTGACGGTCATTCTCGCAGCCATAGCCGACGACTACACCGGGGCCTCAGATCTTGCGAACACCTGGCGCAAATGCGGCCTTCGAACCGTCCAGACCATAGGAGTCCCGGTCGATAGCCGTCTGTTCGAAACGATTGATGCGCTTGTGGTCTCGCTGAAGATCCGTTCCGTGCCGGCTGTCGATGCGGTCGCAAGTGCGCTCGCCGCCGAGGAATTGCTCCGGCGGATCGGCGCCCGCCACGTCATGTACAAGATTTGCTCGACCTTCGATTCGACCGATGCGGGCAATATCGGTCCGGTTACCGATGCGTTCATGGAGCGGGCTGGACAGGACTGGACCGTGGTTACGCCGGCGTTTCCGGAAACCGGACGCACCGTCTACAAGGGGCACCTGTTCGTCAACGATGTCCCACTCAACGAAAGCGCCTTGCGGCACCATCCTTTGAACCCGATGCATGACGCCAATCTTACGCGTGTTCTTGCGAGGCAATCCAAGCACGCTGTTCACAGTCTCGACTGCCAGACGGTCGCACTTGGCCTGGAAAGCTGCAGAGCGAAGATCGCCGCAATGCCTGGCCGGCGGAAATCGATCATCGCCGACGCCATCCGGGACAGCGATCTCGATGTCCTCGGCCAATTGGCGTCCGGCGGCGCCGTTTCGACGGGTGCGTCCGGACTTGGCTACGGACTCGCAAGGGCCGCTCTGGCCGCACGCCCAGCCCGGGGATCAATGGCTAACCTTGCTGCTGTCGGTGGCCGATCGGCGGTCATTGCCGGCAGCTGTTCCGCCCGGACACTGGAGCAGATCGATGCCGCCGAAAGACATATGCCGGTGCTACGCCTTGATCCGCAGCGCATTGTCTCCGGCGGCGGCGGCGCCGTCGAAGAGGCCCTTGAATTCGCTCGACGGCAGCTCGCGGCTGGGCCAGTGCTCATCGCGTCCTCCGGCAGCCCCGATGCGGTTGCAGCCCTCCAGCGGCAGCACGGCAAGCACGAGGCCGGGCAGACGATCGAGAACGCCTTGGCGGAAATCGCCATCGGGCTCGTCGACGCCGGCGTTCGGCGGCTCGTGGTGGCGGGAGGCGAGACCTCGGGCGCCGTGGTGGACAAGCTGGCGATCGGCTCGTTCGAGGTCGGCGATGAACTTGCCCCCGGCGTCCCGATGCTGCGCGCCATCGGATACCCGGGAGGCGAACTGATGATGGCACTCAAATCCGGCAATTTCGGCGACGTAAACTTCTTTGCGGAAGCGCTTGCGAGGCTCGATTGAAAACGAAGAGAGGATACGACGGCCGAAAGGAACGTGGGTCGGGCTGATCCGTCGGTTTCGGCTCTGGCCGCCTGATAGACAGGGGTTGCTTTCTCTCTGTGAGCGACCCCCGAGCCAGCCGCTTACAATTTAGTACCAACATCAACGATCGGAGAACCATCATGACCAGTAGCTTTGAGGGCAAAACCGTCGTCGTGTCAGGAGCGGCGGGAGGTGTCGGCCGGGCTGCAGTTTCACTTTTCATCGAAAACGGTGCCAAGGTATGCGCAACAGATCTCAACCCGGCCGTCGACGAACTGGAACGAGACTCGCCCGATCATGTCGTCGCGGTTGCCGCTGATGTCACCAAGGTCGCTGACGTCGAGAAAATATTCACGACGGCAGAACAGCGGTTCGGTCCGGTCGACGTGCTCGTCAGCAACGCCGGCTTCATCATTTCGAAGTCCGCTCACGAAACCAGCGAGGATGAGTGGGACGCTGTCATGAATGCGAACGCCAAATCCTTCTTCCTGATGTCGAGGCGCGCGCTGCCTTCGATGCTCGCGCGTGGCCACGGTTCGATCGTCGCGACGGGATCCATTTCAAGCGTCGTCGGCTTGCCGGAACAGGCAGCCTATTGCGCGGCCAAAGGCGCCCTGCTTCAACTGGTACGACAGATGGCCGTAGATTATGCTTCCCGAGGCATCCGTGTGAACGCCGTTGGAGCAGGATCAATCAATACGCCGTTCCTGACTCGCTACCTCGAAGGCCTGGACGACCCAGCCGCAGGCGAGGCGGCCATCAAGAGCGCCCATCCCATTGGCCGCTGGGCCGAACCTAGTGAAATCGCCGATGCCCTTGTCTATCTTGCTGGTCCGAACGCGTCATTCGTGACAGGGCATATCTTGATGGCCGACGGCGGCTACAGTGCCCGGTAGCATCATTGTCATCTCAAGCCTCGCCGGCCTGCGTGGTGGCGAAGGTGCGGGGCAGAACATCAGCTACACCGTCGCCAAGCATGCGCAGGTCGGCGTGGTCTGCGCGGCGGCCCGGGCGCTCGCGCCGCGCGGCATCCGCGTCAATGCCTCAATCCAGGTCCGATCCACAACACGTTCCAGCACGAAATCGAGAACCGCATCAGCGCGATCAGCGGCGTCAATGTCACGGAGGCGGTGAACAAGGCCGTTCCGTTGCAGCGCCACTCCGACCCTGACGAGGTGGCCAGCGTCGCCCTCTATCTGGCATCCTCAATGAGCAGCTACGTTACCGGCCAGGTGCACGTGGTGGATGGTGGCCTGGGGAGTTGACCCGATGCGAGCGGGAACGGCCGATAGTGAACCTCACCATCGGGTGCGCACGACACTCCCATCGCTGACCTTGGATGCAAGAATTCGGAGAGCAAGCCCTGCCTCCCAAATTTGTAGTTGGATGGGCTCTCTATTGCGCGAATGGCTGGAGACGAACGCCTATCTCCCGGTGCGTCCCATCGAGGAGAGAATCGACGGGAGCGAATAGTAGCGATGACGCCGTCCTCATTCGTCTTTCCAAACGACGCACCGCGTTGATCTTCGCGCCGGCGGTCGTCGGCGCTCTAAGAAAGATGGCGTATAACCCGCAGTCCTGCGCGCGTCCGCAACAGTGGACAGTTGTCGCGCGCGGGACGGAGGAAATTCGCCCCCGCCGCGGGCGGTGAACGGGACAGCCGTAGGAGCGTCAGCATAGCGCCGGCCGCAGACCGAGACGCGGGACCGACTGTACCCGTCCGCGGCGGTCCGCATTTTTTGCGTCACGATGGAAGCCGACCGGGCGAAATCGCGCACAGTTCCAGTTCTCGACAAGTCCGGCGGCTGATCGGCGACGACGGTCTGCCTTCGGCGACCAAAGGCATTGTCGCCGCTCGACTTATCTCGCTCAGCCGCAGCAACGAAGCCGGAACTGGTGGTTCGATGAGTGGGGGGAAAGGCGGTAGCGCTCTCCCGCTACCACCCTAAACCCACTATCGTACGTAATAGTGGGATCTTGCCTGTGGCGCTCCTCGGCCACCGCGCGTTCTCCAGCATACCGCGCTTGGGGGAATGTGTTGCCGCCGATGAGGGCGGCAAGCTTGCCTTTGACCTCGATCTCAATATCCTGTCGCGGCCCTTTGGGATGAACCGTCACACAATGAACGAGCGCGCGGAAGCTCTTGACCAGCACGCCCCGATCGTCATCCGCCTCGGCGTGATGAGCTAAGACCGAAGCGAGCTCATCGACCGTTTTGACATACTTCTCTATCGCTGCCGGATGCAGAGTAAGGGTCGATGGCGCCTCGTCAAGACTGGCAAGTTCTGCCTCCGCCTCGATGCGTCGATCTTTCAACTCGGCGATACGCTCTCGGGCGTCGTCATCACCAATAATTCCCTTGACCACCAGGTCAATGCTGCGTTGTCGCTCGGCTTCAATCCGTGCGATCTTTGTCTCAAGGGTGACCCGAACGTTGGACGCACGGGCTGCTAGCCGTTGACGCTCTTCATTATAATTCCGGACGTAGATCTCAATGAGACGCGGGTCCTTCAGCTCGTCACGCATTCCATCCAATACAGCATTCTCCACGCTCCGCAGGTAAACTATGCGACGATTGGGACAGCTGCCGCTCTCACGAACTGTCGAGCAGCGGATTCGTGTTTTGCCAGTCTTGTCGCGATCGTGCACCGACATGCCCGAACCGCAGCAGCCACATCGCAACAGGCCCGAGAGGAGATGCGGTGGCCGACGTTTCACGTTCAATTTCAGACGAGATCTTTCTGTCTTCAAGTCCTGCGCGCGTCGCCATATCTCTTCGTCAACGATACGCAGGTGTGGGACATCAATCGTCTGCCACTGGTCGCGGCTATTCGGACGGGACAGACGCCTGCCGGTATCTGGGTCCTTAACCATCCGAACCTTGTTCCAGACGATGCGCCCAAAATAGAGCTCGTTCAAAATCAGCCCCGCGCCGCGTTGTGCGTTTCCGTTGATGGTAGAGGCGTTCCAACGAGTGCCGCGAGGCGGACAAACCCCCTCGCGATTGAGATCTTGTGCGATTTCGCGTGGTGGCCGGCCAGAGGTGTAGGCCGCAAAGATCCGGCGAACTACCTCAGCCTCCTCTTCAACGATCTCCAGTCACCGGGACGCCCAAGAACTGCCCGATACCCGAATGCGCGACCGCCGGCGTGGCGCCCGTCGCGAACCACTCCGGCCATTCCTCGACGTACCTTTTTTGCGCCATCCTCGCCCACCAAACCTCGTATTCCGATCAAGATTGCGTCAGCTGTGCCGTCGTGAACAGCTTGGATCTCGATCCCTAGGAATGACAGTCGTTTGTGCAGTCCAGCGAGATCCTCCATGTCGCGCGAAAGGCGATCGAGTGCCTCAACAATGACGACATCAAACTTTCGTTCGCGCGCCGCATCCATCAATCTCATGAGGCCGGCACGGCCAAACATCGAAGCTCCCGAGCGAGCTTTGTCCTCGTAAGCCGCAACCACATCAAGCTGATGCCGTGCTGCATACGCGCGACAAAGGACGATCTGGTCATCGGTGGATTTCTCGTTCTGCAGCTCGGTCGAGAACCGGGCGTAAATGGCTGCGCGTATCATTCACGAACCTCGCCGTTGCAGCCAATTGCTTCGACGACATCCAAGTTAGGTGTCGAAGCAGATAGCCTCACAGCGAGATGATCGCGCCTAGCGTCGGCAATCGCAAGAGCTTCCACGAACTGAACTAACGTGGGATCGAGCGCATGCTCCAACGCCTGACGCATGCAAGCACTTGGCCCCGCAGCATTCCGTTTGTTCTCCGACTGTTTCATCGGAGTGAAGGATGTGAGGCCGTGCGGTGCTAAGGAAGAGGGCCAGGCGCATGGTCGTACAGATCGGATGCGACGACGTGTGAAAAGGACAGCCGCCAGCAAGATCATCTGCTGAGTTTGTTGGACACTTGCCACCTGGATGCGGCCAACCCGCTGATTGTCGATCCGAAGCCATAGGTTCAAATCACGGACTGGCTTCGACCGTTGTCCTAGCTCGCCCCGACGGGTCGCACTGCGGCCGTCAGCCGGCAATTGCTATGAACTAGGAAACCATCATGCCTGAAAATATCAGACTAACTTCGAGAGACGTCCCCCTCATTCAGCTAGGCCTCTATCAGTGCCGCTTCCCGGTGAGCGAAGACCCGTCAGTACCCGGCGGTTATCGTTTTTGTGCTGGGCCAACTTCGCCGGATCGCGTCTACTGCGATCATCACCACAACATTGTGACCGCCGTGGACCCTCGTCGAGCCCGCTCGGGTCTCCACCTCGCTCAACGACGCGTCGCGTCAGTCTGACTGGCGGCGGCCTCCCGGCCAGGCGCTATGCGCCCCAAGGCCTTGGCTACGACCTTTCCGTCGGCTCGGTCTGGCCCATCCTCCCTTATGCCGTCTTCGCCGATGTATCCCCGGTCGCCCGATTGAGAACGACGACTTCTCGCCGAAGCGATCGCTTCGGAATGCCGTCGTAGCCCGACCGGAAGCTCAGTGTGCTTTTGTAGAGGTCGAGGTCCAATCCAACGTCTGGACTCCACTGGAGTGCCTGCACTCGAGAGCGATTGGCTCTGCGGCAGCCGATAAGGACCAAATGCGCCATCTGTAGACCTTCGTTGAGGACTGCGGCGATGTGGGAAACAGGATACAAAGTGGCCCTTGTGGGAGGCGTCCACGGCGTGACGGCCGGATTGAGGTGCGCGCCCGAGAGTGGCCCAATCGCGTAAGCCAGGGCGGTTACAGCGATGCCGAAGCTGAGGCCGATGCCAAGCGACCGAGCCGGCAGCAGCCCGCCAAAACCGCCTGTCACCACTGACGCGCAGCCGAAGACAAGAAGGTGCCGAAAAGCTCGGCGGCGACGCTTTCATGAGCATATCCCCTTGGAATTGTGAGGCCTCACTCTTCACGACTTGGAGCCGAATGCAGTGCGCCGCTGCGGCCATGGACCGGATTTGTTTGCCGCAGCGCAGCGGGTAGCCACTGCGCGCGCGGACAACCGTCCGCCACGACAGTAAGCGGAAGATGCGGCTGTGTGCAGCTAGATCTCTACCGCACACGGACGGATAGGATACCAAGCGACGCGCTTGCCGGGTGGCGTCAGACGCGGTTGGGGGGATTTTTTCGATCGAGACCCGATGATCCTGAACTTCGCGCAGGCCCGCGATAGTCTCGGCCAGAACGCGCGATGCAGCCCGGTCCTCTTTGGACGATAGGCACCCCAAAATTGAACCACCCCGCCTGTCACCGTCACGTCGGAATCGCCGACCGATGATCATGGCTCAGCCGGGAGTGCCTCCAGGAGTTGATCCCGAATAGTGCTGTGTTGGCCGCGGTTCGGACGAGTGGGCTTTCTCTAGCAGTCGCCAGCGGCGATCCAGTCCGGACACTTCGGTGCTTCCGCCGCCCGCAATGCGCTCAGAAATCCATATCCATGTCGTGATGATGATGCTCGTGACCGGGAAGCTCCGGCGGCGGCGGGCCAGGCACTTCGGCCACCATGACTTCCGTTGTAAGGAGAAGACCCGCAACCGAGGCCGCGCCCTGGAGCGCCGTTCGCACCACCTTGGCCGGGTCGATGATGCCCTTTGACACCAGATCCCCGTACACGCCCGATTGGGCATCGTAGCCATAGGCGTTGTCGTCGTTTTCGAGGATCCCGGCGATGACGACCGAGCCTTCCAGGCCGGCATTGATCGCGATCTGCCGAGCCGGCCAGGTGATCGCCTTCCTGACGATCGCGATGCCGACCTGCTGGTCCTCGTTGCCGCCCTTGAGCTTCTTAAGCGCCCTGCCGGCGCGCAGCAAGGCGACCCCGCCGCCCGGGAGAATGCCCTCTGCGACCGCGGCTCTTGTCGCGTTCATCGCGTCATCGATGCGATCCTTCTTTTCCCTGACCTCGACTTCGGTGGCACCGCCGACCCGGATCACGGCGACGCCACCGGCGAGCCTGGCCAGCCGCTCCTGGAGCTCCTCGCGGTCGTAATCGGAGGTGGTTTCCGCAAGCTCGAGCTTGATCTCAGCGATGCGGGCCTCGATGCTTGCCCGCTTGCCGGCGCCGCCGACGATCGTGGTGTTTGCCTTGTCGATCATCACCTTCTTGGTGCGCCCGAGCATATCGAGGGAAGCATGCTCGAGCTTGATGCCCAAATCCTCCGAGATCACCGTTCCGCCGGCCATCAGCGCGAGATCCTGCAGCATCGCCTTGCGGCGGTTTCCGTAGGCCGGCGCCTTGACTGCTGCAACCTTGAGAGCGCCGCGCAACTTGTTGACCACCAGCGCCGCAATCACCTCACGCTCGACATCCTCGGCGATGATGAGCAGCGGCTTGCCGGCCTGCACCACCTTCTCCAGCAGCGGCAGTATTTCGTTCAGGCTGGACAGTTTCTTCTCACTGATGAGGACATAGGCATCCTGCATCTCGACCCGCATCTTTGCGCGATTGGTGATGAAATGGGGCGAGATGTAGCCGCGGTCGAACTGCATGCCCTCGACGAATTCGAGTTCGGTTTCGAGCGACGTCCCGTCCTCGACAGTGATCAGGCCGTCATTGCCGACCCTCTTCATGGCGTCGGCTAGGCAGCGGCCAATCTCCCTATCGCCGTTGGCCGAGATGGTGCCGACTTGCGCAATTTCGACGTTCGAGGTGACCTTCGTGGCGTTGTTCTTGAGTTCCGCGACGACGGCTTCGACCGCGAGATCGATGCCGCGCTTCAGGTCCATGGGATTCATGCCGGCGGCCACCGCCTTGGCGCCCTCCCGGACGATCGCATGCGCGATCACGACGGCGGTGGTCGTGCCGTCGCCGGCCTGATAGGAAGTTCTTGTTGCGATCTCGCGCACCATCTGGGCGCCCATGTTCTCGAACTTGTTGTCGAGTTCGATTTCTCTGGCGACGGTCACGCCGTCCTTCGTGACCCGCGGCGCGCCGTGCTCCCTACCGATCGCGACGTTGCGCCCTAGCGGGCCAAGCGTGACGCTCACCGCATTCGCCAGGGTGTCAATGCCGCGCAGCATTCTGTCGCGAGCCTCGAACGAGAACATGATTTCCTTGGCAGCCATTTCCTTGAACCTTAAGACCCGGAACGTCCGGGCAACGGCGAAGCTTCATTCGGCCGCTCAGGCGAGATTGTCCCGTGGCAGCCCAAGCCGGTTCCAGACATCGAACAGAGCTGCCGCGAGCCGATCAATCATGATGTCCTCATGACAGGGTGTCGGCGTGATGCGCAGCCGCTCAGTTCCCTTCGCCACGGTCGGATAATTAATCGGCTGGATATAGATGTCGTGCTCGCTCAGCAGCAGGTCGCTCGCCGCTCTGCAATGCGCCGGATCGCCGACTGCCACCGGAACGATATGGGTGTCGCTCAGGATGACCGGCAGCCCAGCGGCACCCAGCGCCGCCTTGACCCGCCGGACGCGGTCCTGCTGGCACTTGCGCTCCCACTGCGAGGTTTTCAGATGCCGGATCGCCGCTGTGGCCGCGGCGCAGATCGCCGGCGGCAACGCGGTGGTGAAGATGAAACCCGGAGCATAGGAACGAACCGCATCGATCAGCACAGCACTTCCCGTGATATAGCCGCCGAGGCAGCCGAAGGCCTTGGCGAGCGTGCCTTCGATCACATCGATCCGGTTCATGGCGCCGTCGCGCGCGGCGATACCGGCGCCGCGAGGGCCGTACATGCCCACAGCATGGACCTCGTCGAGGTAGGTCATTGCGCCGTAACGATCGGCGATTTCGCAAATGCGATTGATTGGCGCGACGTCGCCGCCCATTGAATAGAGACTTTCGAAGACGATGAGTTTTGGCCGATCCGGATCCGCCGCCTTCAACAATTCCTCGAGATGATCGACGTCGTTGTGGCGGAAGATGCTCTTCTCCGTACCGGACTGGCGGACGCCCTCGATCATCGAATTGTGGTTGAGCGCATCGGACAGGATCAGACAACCGGGGATCAGCTTGGCGATAGTCGAGATGCCAGTCTGGTTCGAAACATAGCCGGACGTGAAGACCAGTGCCGCCTCCTTGCCGTGGAGATCGGCAAGCTCGCCCTCAAGCTCTACGAGCGGATGGCTGGTGCCGGAGATATTGCGCGTCCCGCCGGCCCCCGTTCCCAGGCGGGTAGCAGTCTCCACCATGGCGGCGACCACCTTTGGGTGTTGACCCATCCCGAGATAGTCGTTGGAGCACCAGATCACGACGTCCTTCGGTCCATGCGGGGAATGCCACACGGCATTGGGAAAGCGCCCGGCGATGCGCTCCAGGTCCGCGAACACACGGTAGCGCCATTCCTCCTGCAGACGCGCGATCGCATCCGCAAAGAAACCGTCATAACTCGTAATGCCTGGCTCCACGATATTGCCTTGCCCATCGGCCATATCGCCCGCATTTCCGGTCGTCGGAGGTCCAAATCGCCGCGGCGCAATGACGTTCTTTACGCCGCCGGGTTTGCCGGTGTGCAACGCTGTGGATTCCGCCATCGCCCGATTCCCCTGCTTGCATACGAACGATGTCGAAGCGCAATGCGCGCCGGTCCCGCTCGCATCGTTCCTCACGACCCGCGTTCAGGAAGGTCGAAGTTGAGCTGCAGCATTCGCGCTATGTTTATCAGAATCGTCTCGCAGACCTTATCTTGATTGGGATCCAGATATTTGACAGTCCAGTTTGCCCCGTTCTCCTTGGTTTCGAGCCGCTGAATCACAAAATCGGTGACGTGCTCGCATCCCGGCTCCTTATGAAGATCCGCGAGGATCAATGCCTTAAGCTCCGAAGCTTCCTTTGTATGCCTTTGCATGGCCGCTTTCCTTCCGGATGACAACTGCTATGCATTGATCAACTGCATAATCGTGATCTCCGTCATCCCAGGGCTCGTGTCATCGCACCAATTCACCCAACACAGCGGCAATACCGCTGCTTGGTGTGTCAGAGTCTAGCCCCTCCACGAATTGCCCCTGTGGGTTCATGATGTATATGTAGGTGCCATGATCCATTAGGTAGTCGTCATCGCCCGCCTCGCCCTGGCGCGCCACACCATAGGCGCCATATGCCTCCGAAACCGCAGCGATCTGTTGCGGGCTGCCGGTCAGCCCGACGATCCGCGGATCGAACGCCGCGGTAAAGCTTCCCATCACCTCAGGCGTGTCGCGTTCGGGATCGACGGTGATGAAGAGCGGTTGCAGTTTTGCGGCGTCGGGGCCGAGTTCCTTAATCGCCGCGGCGATTGAGGACAGCGTCGTCGGACAGATGTCGGGGCAAGACGTATAGCCGAAGAAAACCAGCAGCCATTTGCCGCGATAAGTCTCATCCGTGACCGTCGTTCCGTCCGGCGCCGTGAGCGTGAATGGGCCACCGACCGTCACAGGCGCCGTGTCAGCTCGCACGAGCGGTTGGCAGATCGACAGGGCCGCTGCGAATATGATGCAGAAGAGGGGATGCGGACCGTAGGCCCAGGGGCGGAGGAGTCGATGCCGTCGCTTCATCAAGGACCTCCGGCACTTCGAGAATGACGCGCCAAAACCCCCGCGTGTGTTTGTGATTAACAAACTCGCCTAAACCAACCCACTTTATCATATTTTGTTGCTGGATGGCTAGACATGGCACTGGTTTGGCTCTATTTTTGAGAGTTGCCCCTCATCTCTCTTGAAGGAGGTGGCTTTTATGATGATTCGCGAATTGATGAGCGGACTAGCGGCGATCTCTTTCGTTGCGATAATGTCCGCGTCTGCGCAAGCCTACGAAGTGGGTCCGGTCACGGGAGGCGGAACGATCGAGGGTACGATCGTCTACCGCGGCGACGTGCCGACAACAAAGATCATCCCCACCAAGAATATCGAGGTGTGCGGCGACCCCCGCGAGGAGCCGCTGATCGAAGTCGGCAGCGATCAGGCCGTGCTGAACGCGGCGGTGCAGCTGGTCGACGTGGCACAGGGAAAGGCCTGGCCGCAGCCCGGAAAGCTGCCTGAACTTAACAACCTCAAATGTCGCTTTGAGCCCGCGGTGCAGATGATACCGGCCGGTTCGTTGGAGGTGGTCAACAGCGACCCAGTGCTCCACAACACCCACGGCTATTATGGCAAGCGCACCGCCTTCAACCTGGCGCTGCCCAATAAGGGCCAGCGCATACCGGTCGAACTGAAGCGTGCCGGCACTGTCCGCATCGATTGCGACGCGCATGGCTGGATGGAGGGCTGGGTCTATGTGGTGGACAATCCCTACTACGCGGTCACCGGCGCCGATGGCAAATTCAGCATAACCGATGTTCCGCCGGGGGACTACAAGCTCGTGGCGATCCATCCCTTCACCGGGCCCATCGAGCAGCCCGTCACGGTAGAGGAGAATAAGGCCACCAGTCTGACGATTGAACTGAAAAAATAACAAAATGGGCGACCCACTGATTCAACAGGGTCGCGTTCCTGCGAGAAGACCGACGCTTTAAGAAACGGTCTGCACTGAGGAGGAACCCTGATGTCTGACGAGCTTGACCGCATTCGGCGCGAAATGCATGCGGTGCTGCAGCAGCCTGGCGTACGCCCCGACGACTCGCTCCAAATCACCCGCCGCACCTTCATTCACAGATCGCTGCTGTTCGGCGCTGCTTCCGTCGGCCAGACCTTCGCGTGGTGGCCGCTGCTCAACACCATCGACGTCGCTCACGCCGCCGAAGCGCCCTTCAAGTTTGCCTGGATTTCGGACACCCATCTCTACGAGAGATCGCTCAACACGCGCTTCGTCGACAAGGTGGTGCGCGCCGTGCAAGAGGTCCAGGCCATGGATCCGCCGGCCGACTTCCTGATCTTCGGCGGCGACCTGGCCCAGCTCGGAAAGATCGAGGAACTTGAGCTTGGCGTTGAGCTCCTCAAGGATCTGACGATCAAGAAATACTACATCCCGGGCGAGCATGACTGGTATCTGGATATGGGCCAGAAGTGGGGCGAGTTGTTCGGCCAACCCAACTGGACCTTCGATCACAAGGGCGTGCGCTTCATTGGGCTCGATACGGTCAGCCGGGGACCGGACTACTGGACAGCGAAGAAGATGACGCCAGAGGAGCGCATGGGCCATATGGCTACCCTCGACGGCACGGTTGCCGGCGCGTGGGCCGGCGTCGGCCGCGACCAGCTCGACTGGATGCAGAAGACACTCGCCGACTGGGATAAGTCCAAACCGATCGTCATCTTCAGCCATAATCCGCTGTACGAGTACTACCCGCCCTGGAACTTCTGGGTGCGCGACTGGCGCGAAGTGAATGACGTGCTGAAGCCTTATACCAAGGTCACCAACATCCACGGTCACGTGCACCAGGTGCTCTACAACGAGATCGGCAGCATGCGCTCGATCGGCATGCTGGCGACCTCCTGGCCGTGGCCGTATGCGCCGGAAGGCTTGCCCAAGCTTACCAAGCCGATGATCCGTGTCGATCCGGGCGATCCCTTCGACGGGGTCGGTTGGGAAACCGTGAACGTCAACGCCGACGATAAGGTCGATGTCGAGTACATCATGTGGGGCCGCAAGGAGGTGTTCGTCCAGTCGCCGGAGGACCACGACAAGAGCATTGCGGAGGTCATACGGTCACGCATCGCCGACAAACAGTACCCATGGGCAAATCCATAACGGTGGTGGCTATGATAAACACATCGACATTCCTCTGCATTCTGAGGCGTTCCATCGTCGCCGGAGCAGTCGTCGCAGCTGCCGTCGTCGGGCCGGCCAGTGCCAACAAGGATCCGGTAACGCCAAAGCAGCTGAAACTCTATCAAGAAGCGTTCATGGAGGAGGTCAGGAAAGGAGACCTCCTGTTCCATGGTGATGCGGCGATGAAGGAGCAGTTGGGCGTCAAGCTGTCGACCACCGGGTGGGCCTGCGCCATGTGCCATCCGATGGCCTCCGATACCCACCCGCAGGCGTTCCCGAAGTTCCAGGCGTCGATGGCCAAGTTCGCGACACTGCGCGACATGATCAACTGGTGCATCGAGAAACCGAGCCAGGGCGAGAAGATCGATCCCGAATCGGAGGCGATGAAGGCGCTCGAGGCGTACATCACCTGGTCGAACAGCGGCTCGGTGTTGGTGCCAGGCAAATACTAGTCTCGTCGATAGCCGGGGCACCGGCTTCAGGGAGCGCGAAGCGAGTCCGCCATCGGAGTGACACCTCGATGGGGAACGGTGGGCTTAAAGCAGTCGTGCGGCCCTTGAACCGCGCGGGGAGGGCCATGCGTTGGCAGAGACTGCGATGGAGCTGCGCGGCAAGTTCGCGAATGTGGACCTGGATGCGCTGGTCGACAAACGGGTCGTGCGGACCTGGCTTTATTTCGGCATGTTCTGGCTGATGGTGACGCCATCCGTCGGCGTCATGATCTCGGGCACCTTCAACTACCCCGACTATCTCGGATCGGGGAACCTCGAGCTCACCTTCGGCCGGCTGCGCCCGGTCCACGTCAACGGTGTCATCTTCGGCGCCTTCTCGACGCTTTTCATCGGCCTTTGCTACTATCTCGTGCCGCGTCTGTCGGGGGTGCGGGTGATATGGTCGGAGTGGTCGGTTCTTCTCGCATGGGTCTGGAACGTCGCAACGCTTGCCGGTTTGGTCGGCTTGCTGCTCGGCGACAGTGACGGTTTGGAAGCCGGAGAGCTTCCGCTCTACGCGAAGGTCGCATTCTTCATCGTGGTGGCTGTTGCTACCGCGCAGTTCCTGATCACGATCAGTCGAAGGCTGGAGCCGGCGATCTATGTCGCGCTATGGTACCTGATCGCCACTTTCGTGTGGACGACGATGAACTTCGTGCTTGGAAGCTTCATCCTGCCATACACGATCTCGGGCATCAACAGCGCCGCCTTCCATGGCCTCTATCTCCACTACATCGTCGGGCTGTGGATAACGCCCGCGGGCTACGTGATCATCTACTATTTCCTGCCGGTCAGCGCGCGAAATCCGCTCTATGCCCATAAGCTCTCGCTGGTAGGCTTCTGGTCCCTGGCACTGTTCTACCCGTTCGTCGGCATCCACCATTACCTCTACAGCCCGATCGCGGACTGGGCCGAGACCTTGGCCGTCGTCACGTCGATGCTGCTGATCATTCCGGTGTGGACGGTGCTGGTGAACTTCTTCGGCACCATGATGGGCAGGTGGCATGAGTTCGGCAGGAACTTGCCGGCGAAGTTCCTGATCATGGGCTCGCTCATGTATCTCGTCGGCTGCTTCCAGGGCTCGACCGAGGCGCTGCGGCAGCTGCAGCAGCCGACCCATTTCACCGATTTCGTCATCTCGCATTCGCATCTCACCGTGTTCGGCACCTTCGTCGTCTGGGCGATGGGGGGCCTCCTCTATACTTGGCCGCGGCTGTTCGGGCGCGAACTCTGGTCCTTCAAGCTCGGCAACTGGTCGTTCTGGCTGATCACCGTCGGCATCACGACCATGGGCCTGGTCCTCACAGCCGGCGGGCTGCAGCAGGGTTATCAATGGATGAATGGGGTCGAATGGCTCGACTCGCTCGTCTGGGTGAAGCCCTACTGGCTGGCGCGGACCCTGGCAGGCATCAGCATGGATATCGGTATGTCGCTGCTGGTGGTGAATCTGATGCTGACCGCACTGACCAGCCCGGCGGCTGAGGCGCGACGCGCCCGCGGGCCGGTGGAGGCGCCTATCCCGGCCCCGGCGGGAGGGCCCGCGCAGTGAACGTTCGCTTCTTCGCGCTGTTCGCCGGCGTCTTCTGCATCACCCTTGCGGTGATCACGCAGGGCGTGCTGCCCTTCGTGGAGCCGTCCTCGCGAACTACGCGCGTGACCTCGGTGGTGCGCACGGATTTCGGCCAGCTGAAATGGACGGTTTCAGAAGCGACGGACTACACCGAGCAGCAGCGTCGCGGCCGCAACATTTACCTGCGCGAAGGCTGCTGGTACTGCCATTCGCAATTCGTGCGGCCGGTGACCGGCGAGATCCGCCGCTGGGGACCGGTCAGCGAGGCGGGCGAATACGCCTATGACGTGCCGCACCTGTTAGGCACACGCCGGATCGGACCGGACCTGACGCGCGTCGGCCTGAAATACAGCGACGAATGGCACCTGGCGCACTTCTACAATCCGCGGATGCTGGTGCCGGACTCGATAATGGCGCCGTATCGCGGCCTCTTCCACGAGCCCGATGCAGCCGTCCGTATCGTTGACGACGGCGCTGGCAATCGGACCCTGGAAAGGACAGAGGTCACCAAAGGCCTGTTCGACTTCGACAGCAAGCAAGCGATCCAGCTGACGCCCAATGCGTACGGGTTGCTGTTCGTGCCGCTGAAGGCGCGCGAAAGAAAGCCGATCATCCTGACGCCGAACGACGAATACACAGGCGAAACCGTCAGCATCGCGGCGGAGACGGAATCGCTGGCGGCGCTTGTTTCCTACGTCCAGAAGCTCGGCACGAACCGGGGTAAATGGCGCGATCTTTTCGAGCCGCAAAGCCTGGAGGTCATGGATGCGACGATGCCGCGCTCCGAGGAATGGATTGCTTATGGCAAGGAAGTCTATGAGCGCCGCTGCATCGGTTGCCACGGTGCCAAAGGCGACGGCAACGGGCCGGCCGCCACCTTTATGTTTAACCAGCGGCCCAGGAACTTCACGTCCGCAGTCTTCAAGTTCAGATTGACAAAGGAGCCCCTGCCCACGGACGGCGACATGCTGCGCACCATTACTCGCGGCATCCGCGGCACGGCAATGCCCCCTTGGTACGAACTGCCGCTCAACGATCGGCTGGCGGTGATCCAGTACATCAAGTATGAGCTAGCGGTTGACCGTTCCAATCCCGCCAGTCCTTACGCTTTCTTCGTCGAGGAACCGCCTGGCCCACCGTTGTATATCGGGCGCCCGCCGACCCCGTCCCAGACGATGCTGGACCGTGGCAAGGAGGTTTGGCAGGTGGCGAAGTGCTGGGAGTGCCACGGCCAAGCTGGCAAGGGCGACGGCGAGAAGGCGGCGGGCCTCAAGGATGATATCGGGTTCGCCACCGTGCCGGCCGACCTCACCAGCGGCCAGTTCAAGTCTGGCCCGGCCGTCGAAGACATCTTCCGGACGATAACTACCGGCCTCAGCGGCACGCCGATGCCGTCCTATCGGGATGCCTTTCCGGACGAGGACCGGTGGGCGCTTTCCTATTTCGTGGTGGCGCTTTCCGCCTATAAAGACCCGCTCTCGCTGCAGCCGCTGTCGATCAAGAAGGAGACCCGCGCGGCGCTGAACGATCTGAAACTGGTCGCTGACAAGCCGGAGCGAGCCTATGTGCCCGATCCGTCGGTGCCGGCGTCCGGCCCGCCAGCTCCGCCTGGCGAGGAACAGGCGCCCACCGGAGGTTAGCGCATGCTCGGTTTTGAAGTCACCGGACCCTATGCGGGCGCCATGCTGATGAGCCTGGCGGCCCTGTTCTTGTTCATCTGGGGCGTCCTATCCGGCGCGTTGAGCGGCACCGATAAAGCCGCCAACGGGTTTTTTGAAAGGGAAATGGAGAATGAGCGATCTGCAGAGCAGCGATCCGGAGAGCCCGACGCATCCGGAACTGGATGTGCGTCAAAGCTCGCACCCTGAACTGGAGGACTATGCCGGCGGCCTGATACAGGCGCGTGTGGGATTCATTCCGCTATGGCTTCTCGTCGTCTACGTGCTGCTGTTCGCCTGGGGGCTGTACTACATGTATGTTTATTGGGGCGGGCTCGGGCCCGGCCGTCTGTTCTAAGTAGACGGTCGCAAGGGCCAGTAAGACAGGAGTGATGGAGACGATGATAGCCAAAATTCTCCTTGGGGTCGCCGCATTGAACCTCCTTTTCCTGTGCTTCGAGCTGGCGATAAACGTGCTTCGTCTTTATTTCGGCTGACATAGGAGCAGCGGATGCTACATGATACCGTCTTCAAGCTTGCTGACGCCGGCTTGCCGCAGATGCTTGGCTTCCTCATCTATGGCGGCTGCACCGTCGGCTTTATCCTCTTTCTTTTGTATCTTGTGCGGCAATAGCGCCGCGTCCGCGCCACTGCGCAAACGCCAATGATGTACTACCTCGTGATCTTCGCCGCTGGATTTGCAGGCAGCTTTCATTGCATCGGCATGTGCGGCGGCTTTGCCTGCGCGCTGGGCCGCGATCAGCGAGGGGGAGGCGCAACCGTCCTTCGCCACCTGCTCTATAATACCGGCCGATTGACAACCTATTGCTTTCTGGGCGGGCTCGCGGGCGCGATCGGTCAGGTCATCTGCACCACGCAAGGGCTAACGGCGGCGCCGCTCTTGAACGGCTCCCTCGACATCGCCCAACGAATTCTCGCGATCGTCGCTGGCCTGCTCATGATTGCCATGGCGTTGCAGTTCTTCGGCTTGCTGCAGGTCTTTCATCGCCTTGCGATCGGATTTGGCGGCAGCACATTTGCATTGTCCCTGCGCGGTCTGTTGACGGCCCGGAGCAGCGCCGCACCGCTCGCCTTTGGCGTTTTCAACGGCTTCCTGCCATGTCCCTTGGTCTATGCCTTCGCCGCTCAGGCGGCGAGCACCGCCGGAGCGCTTCCCGGGTTTCTCGTCATGGCATGGTTCGGACTGGGAACCTTCCCCGCGATGTTGATGATGGGCGGCGTTGGCCGGATACTCGGGCCAGCCTGGCGGCGGCGCGGCGTGCGGCTGGCTGGTGGCTTTATTCTTTTGCTCGGTCTCATCACGCTCGGCCGTGGTCTCCTGCCTTCCGACGCGCATATCGGCCTTGCCTGGCCGGGCGGGCATCCCGCATGACTGCGCATGGCGATATCCTCTGTAGCCATTGTTCGCTCCCCGTCGGTCTGCGCCCGATGGAGCGCAGGCTCAACGGTGAGGCTTGCGCGTTCTGCTGCTACGGCTGTTGTATCGCCTTTCAGGTGAAGAGCGGCAGACACGAAGAGTGGGAAGCCGCCTGGCTTCTGATCCAGCTCGGCGTGGGAGGCTTTCTCTCCATGAATATCATGATGTTCAGCCTCCTCCTCTATTCGGACGCGTTCACCGGCGTCGATGCGGGCGTGCTGCCGTGGATTCACTTTTTGCTCTGGATCTTCGCCACGCCGGCGGTGGTGATTCTCGGCGGACCCTATCTGCGCGACATGTGGCTCAATGGCATTCAGGGACGAGTGACGTCGTCGGCACTCATCGTGCTTGGCGTCGCTGCCGCTTACCTCTATTCGGCATTTGCCGTGTTCGAGGGCAGCCCGCATGTCTATTTCGACACCGCCGTGATGGTGCTGATGCTATTCACAGTTGGCCGCTATCTCGAGGCTGTTGGCCGCGCCAGGGCGGCGCGCGACCTCGAACCACTTCTGGCCGCAGAAAGCGAGAGCGCGACCGCGGTCGATGGCGCGGCAGAGATCCGCCGTCCGGTGCGGGAGGTGACGGCCGGCATGCTGGTGCGGGTCCGGCCAGGCGAGCGCATTCCGGTCGACGGCGTGGTTGTCGAGGGGGAATCGAACACCGATGAAGCCGTGATTACCGGAGAAAGCCGGCAAGTGACAAAGCGCGCCGGCTCCAAGGTGATTGCCGGTAGTATCAATATCGACGGCCCGCTCCTGATCCAAAGCAGCGGTGACGGAACCGCAACCCGCTGGGCACGGATTTGCCGGTCGGTGCGCGAAGCGCTGGGCCGTCGCAGTCCAACCCAGCGCCTTGCCGATCGCGTCGTTGGCGTGTCCGTGCCGCTCGTCCTTGCCCTCGGCGGGCTGACGATCGTTTACTGGGCCCAGTCATTGCCGTTCGATCGGGCGTTGCTGACTGGCCTCTCGGTGCTGGTGGTTGCCTGTCCTTGTGCCGTCGGCCTCGCTGCTCCGATGGCGATATCGCTCGGCATCGGCCGGCTGGCGCGGCACGGCTGCCTCGTCCGCGACCCCGGCGTGCTCGAGACCCTCGCGCGTGTACGGTTGGTCGCCTTCGACAAGACCGGCACTCTGACGGCGGGCAAAGCGCGTCTCGTCGGCGTCGACCGCGAGGAGGTCGGCATCGACGAAGTACTGGCGCGCGCCGCCGGTCTGGAGCGCCATTCCGAGCATGGTCTGGCGCGGGCCATCGCGGCAGCCGCCGCTCAGCGGGGCATCTCGCCGCTCGTCACCCGCGAGGTCCGGATGGTTCCCGGCCGTGGCATCCGCGGCAGCGCCGAAGGCCGGCCCGTGGCGGCAGGGAACGGCAGATTGATGAATGATCTGGGCTGGCCGCTTCCCCCCTCGCTGGCCGAGCGTGCGCGGTCGCTGGAGGCGAGCGGTCATTCGGTGGTCTATGTCGGTTGGGGCGAGCGGGTTCACGCCGTGCTGTCGCTCGATGATTCGCCGCTTCCCGAGGCGCAGGCCGCGATCGCGGCCCTGCGTGAGCGCGGGCTCGACGCCACGCTGTTGACCGGCGACTTGGCGCAAGCGGCGGAGCGGATCGCGGCCCTGGTCGGGATCAAGGACGTCCAAGCGGGCCTTTCGCCGGAGGCCAAACGGCTGGCCCTGGATCGGCTCCGCCATGACCACGATGCGGTGGCAATGGTCGGCGATGGACTGAATGACGGGCCAGTTCTGGCCGCCGCAGATGTCGGTATTGCCGTCGGCTCCGCCACCGATCTCGCCCGCGAGACTGCGGCGCTCGTGCTGCCTGCGGACGGATTGTGGATGCTGCCCTGGATCGTCGACGTGGCCCGCGCGGTGCGCAGGACCATCTTGACCAACCTTATGTGGGCGTTCGGTTACAATCTCGTCGCCCTGACGTTCGCAGCATTCGGACTTCTGCAGCCAATCCTTGCGGCGGCGGTCATGGCCGGCTCGAGCATCCTCGTGGTGGTGAATTCGCTGCGGCTGGAGCGGCTGCCCGATCCTGTTGCAACGCTGATCCCGGAGCAACGATCCGGCGCCGAGGCGGAGCGCGCCCAGAATGGTGCCGGCATTTCCGCAATGGCCGGCCCGGCCGTCGAGCGGAGTTGAGTTTCGTTTCAGCCAAACACGTCGTGCGTGAAGGCGTCGTACCAGCCTTCCGCCGCGCGCGCTGCCTGCCGGCGGACCTCGGAGCTTTCCTCGACCTTGCTGACGAAGCTGATGACGCTCTTGAGCTTTCCGTCGACGGGCTTGAAGCTGATGGCGTTGCTGAACGCATCGTCGGGGGCGAGATAGGTGTAGCAGGTGTTGAACAAATGCGCCGGGAAACGCGCTGATCCGGTGAGATCGGCCGCGATGGCAAAGGCGCAGGCTTTGGCCTGGCTGTTGGCGCAGAAGGCGGATTTCGGCATATCCCCGCCGATGATCGCGTCGCCGACCAGATGGACGCCGGGCTGCAGCGCCGATTCGAAGGTGACCGGATCGACCGGACACCAGCCCGACTGATTGGCGAGCCCTGCCTGCTGCACCAAGCGCCCGGCCATTTGCGCCGGGATGACATTGGCCACCGCGGCCTTGAATGTTGCTCCCTCGGTGATCACCGACCGGGTCTTCGCGTCGATCGCCGTGACCCCGCCAGTGAACTGGGCCGGTAGCCATTCGATCATTCCCGGATAGTGGCGGTTCCAAGCGTCCTGGAACAGGTCCTGCGCGTTGAAGCTGTCTTTCGAATCGAGGATCAGAATTTTGGCCTTGGGTTTGCTGCGCTGGAAATAGGAGGCGATGAGCGAAGCGCGCTCATAGGGGGCGGGCGGACAGCGAAATGGATTCGGCGGGACGACGATGACGAATAGGCCGCCGTCCTCCATGCTTTCCAATTGCTGGCGCAACAGGCTGGTTTGCGGCCCTGCATTCCAGGCGTGCGGCATGATCTCCATCGCAGCTTCGTCATAGCCCCTAAGCGCCCGATCCCTGAATGCGATGCCTGGCGCAACAACGAGACGGTCGTAGCTGAGCTTCGAACCGTTGTTCAGCGCAACGGTTTTCGCCGCCGGGTGAATCGCTTCAGCGGACTCATGAATGACGGTGATGCCATATTGTTTTGCCAGCGCTTCATAACCATGACTGAGCGATTTGAACGGGCGGAGCCCGGCGAGATAGAGATTGCTGAAGAAGCAGGTCGTGTAGCTCTGTCGCGGTTCGACCAGGGTCACCTCGATAGCCGTGGCGCTGACGGCGAGATATCTGGCGACCGTTGCGCCGCCGATGCCGCCGCCGATCACGACGACACGCGCCTTGGCCTGGCCCCGCGCCTTCGGCTGGTTGAGCGCCGTTAGCAACGCTGCTCCAGTCAGGCGGCCGAACTCGCGACGCGTCCAGAATTTCATGGCGCGCTACTTTCCCTGCGCTGCGACATAGCGCGCGACGCTCGCGATCTCCTCGTCGCTGAGCGACAGCGCGATAGCGTGCATGATGTGATTTGGACTCTCGCTCGCCCGGTAGGCAAGCAGGGCGTTGGTGAGCCTCTCCTCACCAAGCCGGATGATGCTGGGAATGCCTGTGCCGCCGCCATCGAGGCGATGGCAGGACGCACAGGTCGCGGCGAGTTGAGCGCCTTGATCGGCCCCCGCCGCCGCGCCGGATTGGCTGACGAGAAGCACGAGGCCCGTGGCAATCGCAGATCTCGCGACGGGACGCATGCTGAATACCCGTCTGTTTCGGAGTTTTCCGGTCACGCTCCCACTCAACTTGTCACGCCATAACTCGCGCAGCTCGATTGCGTCGCCACCTCAACCGACCGTGAGCCGGTGCGACAACGTGTAGACGGCACCGCCGTCCTCCTCCCATACGAAATCGAGCCGGCCGCTCTCCGTCGCGCGCAGGGAAAATTCGAAGAACGGGTTAGCCGAAATCGCCTCGTGGAGATCGACGCTGAACACCACGGATTGGTTGTAGCGGCAGACAAACCTGTTGATGATCTTGCGCGGGATTACATTGCCTTGATCATCATGGCGCAGCCCTGTTTCCATCTCATGGCTGATGATGGTCTTGACCTGAAAAAACTCTCCCTTCGCCGCAGCGCTCGGCACGATCACGCGTGGTGTTGCGGTAGTCACTGTCTCTCTCCGTTCTCAGGCACAGCCATCTGTGGCGACACGGACCCACGTCGTGGTCATCAGCAAATTGCCGTCATTCATTTCGGCGACAGCGATGACATGCTGCGGTTTGGCAAGGCGGATGCGGGTCGACACGCGGGGCAGGCTGCGTTGGGGGACGAAATGGAAACTGGCGACTTCGATAAGCGGGTTCCGCGGCGCGAACACGCGCATTTGCCTCACATGGTCGGCCTCAGTCATGGGGCTGTCGATGTAAAGACTCATGGGCACGGTATAGCCGGTCGGGAAGTATGTCGGCATTATCAGGTGAAGGCGATCCGACACCGTGGCTGTCCGTCCGGTGAACTGTTCGACGAGATCCAGCGCTTCATCGTTCGCACGCGCGCTCTGCGGCGATAAGAGCGCGACTCCGGCAAACCCTGCACTCCCGGCGATCAACACATCCCGGCGCGTCAAGCTCATCATCCCGGTCTCCGCCTTTTTTGCGTCACTCCGAAGACACACATCAACAGCGGCAGGAGGCGGCGCAATCGGACACATCAGTGCGGCAGCTTTGAAGTTTAGCACCGCCAACCGCTGCGAGCAAATCTCTTAGAAGTGCCCAAGATCTCTTAGCCGCCCTCAAAACGGTCAAGACATTGCAGGAAAAGGACGCTCCTGCGTTTGTCGGATTTCTAAGCACGCTCTTGCCCGGCTATCAGACGCTCGAACTAACTGGAGCGCTCTGAACAGCGCCAGCGCAATGTCGGATTTACAAGCATGTGCGACATTCATGATAAGGCTGAAGAAGGACCGGTTAAGGTCATAAATTCCGGTTCCGGACTAATGGGTCGCACCGCACGATGTCGCGGCGTCGCCGAGCGATTTGGACCCACGCGCTGGCTCGTCTCAGTCTCGGCTAGTCCGACTAGAGATCAGGCGCACAACATTTCGGAGGACAACGTGCACCAGAAGCCGACATTGCACGTTGAAGGTCAGGTCAGCGTCTTGCTAGTGACCTTCAATTCAAGAAATGCCGAACTCTCGGTTGCTTATTATCCCCTGTCGCAAGAACGGGAATGCCCCTGAAGCCAGGTCATCGCCATTGCCACCAAACCGGGCGGGATTGGCGTCATTCATGGGCCTTGCGGCCATTATGCTATTAGGCCCGCGCTAAGGGCTGAGTTTCGCGGAACAAGCCGACGCATGGGTCCGTTTCCTGCGTGCCAAGAGCATCACGACTGCAGCTTGGTCGAGCTATAAAGCCTCGGTGTGCCACTGCACATGTGAGGCTTCGTTATGCGCGACGCTACTCATGCGCGGAGCCACTCATGGAAGAGTTCCTACTGTTCGCAGCCGTCGGGTTTCTGGCCCAGGCGGTCGATGGTGCTCTAGGGATGGCCTATGGCGTGATCTCTTCGACGGTGCTCCTCACCTTCGGGGTGCCACCGGCACAAGCATCAGCTTCAGTTCATGCTGCGGAATTGTTCACCACCGCCGCTTCCGGATCGGCTCATCTTTATCATCGCAACATCGATTGGAAACTGTTTTGGCGACTGATCCCCTTTGGTGTCGGCGGCGGTATGCTCGGCGCTTTCGTACTCACTTCGTTTGACGGAGATCAGGTCAAGCCATTCGTTACAGCATATCTCGCGGTTATTGGGAGCTGGTTACTATATCGGTCGTTTCATCGTATCCCCACCAACCCCGTGAAGCTGAAAATCGTGGCGCCGTTGGGCGCAACCGCCGGATTCCTGGACGCCGCAGGCGGTGGGGGCTGGGGTCCTGTTGCCACCACCGGTCTACTCGGCGCGGGTGGACAACCGCGATTCGTTATCGGCACGGTCAATGCGAGCGAGTTCCTGATTGCACTTTCAGTGTCGCTGAGCTTCCTCGCCACGATTGTAACCGGCCATTGGGAGCAAGCCGGCGAATTCCGCGACCTAACATCTGTTGCCGGACTGATCGTTGGAGGCGTTTTAGCGGCGCCGCTGGCGGGAAGGATGGTCAAGACATTGCGGGAGAGGACGCTCCTGCGGCTTGTGGGATTTCTGATCACGCTTTTGGCCGGCTACCAGACACTCGAACTAACTGGATTGCTCTGACCGTGAGACAGTCGAACGGAGGCAAGGAAATGAGCACTTCGACCAGGATCGGCATCGGAGCGGGCTGGCTGGGCGGCGCGATCGCCGGATTCATGCTCGATGCCGGTGTCGTCAAGCCACAAGATCTTGCCTTCTCCTATCGGCAGACGAGGCCCGACTGCGGCGGAAGCTCGCGCTGGATCGAGGTGACATGGATGACCACGCCCGAGCCTTGCTCCATCATCATTGGCAACAGGGCAGATCAAGCAGGGTTCATCGGCTTCGCGCGAGGATGATTTGGAACGACGGGAAGACCAAAGACGTTCGTGCATATTGCATCCGCTAGCCACAGGTCTAATGCTTGCTATTCTCAGTAGTTCGAGGCGTACCATGTTTCGCAACTCGGGCATCATTTCTCTGCCTCGCCCGCTTGAGCGTCGTGTGGACACTCTTGCCCAGTCGTTCATGCGCCAGCGGCTCGGATCTCAGATGGACTTCTCGACTCCGGAAGGCGAGCCGGCGCTGTTACCACCCAACTCGGTGTCCTGGCGCATTTTTAAGAACCCTGTTGCGCTGTTCATCGGCGGGGTAACGGCGGTGCTGCTCGAATTGGCAGAGCCGCGGGTTCGCGACGCCATTTGGCAGCACAGCAGCTTCCGCTCCCTCGCGCTCCGACGATTGCAGCGTACGGGCCTCGCTGCTTTGGTCACGGTCTACGGCCCCCGATCCAAGGCTAAGGCCATGATTGAAGATGTGGTCAGGATGCATGGGCGCGTTTCGGGTCGAACCAGCGAAGGCGAGCCATACCACGCCACCGACCCGGAGCTGCTGGACTGGGTGCAAGCGACGGCCGAGTTTGGTTTCATGGAGGCCTATCACGTCTATGTGCATCGTCTGCATTTTTTCGAACGGGACGCGATGTTTGCTGAGGCTCGCCCCGTGGCGCTTCTCTATGGTGCGGTCGGCGCGCCCACGTCTCAGGCCGAGCTTTACGCGCTGTTCGACGTGATGAGGCAAAGACTCGTCGCGTCGCCGATCGTGTCGGAGTTCCTGGAGATCATGGAAGAAGTTCCCGCCTTGCCGGGAGTTGCTCGACCCCTTCAGCGGCCGCTTCTGAAGGCGGCCGTCGAGATCCTACCCCAATGGGTCCGCAAGCGGTTGGAACTCGGCGACCGCTGGACCTTGAAGCCGTGGGAGCGTGCTGTTGTGAAGACGACGGCTGCAATCTGCGACAGCACCGTGCTTCATTCATCACCAGCCGTCCAGTCGTGCCGCCGCCTCGGCCTTTCCGAGAGCTATCTCTATCGCCGAACGGCATCCGAAAACCTACACAGAACCGGACAGTGTTCGTTCCTTGACTAAATGTCAGGCACGCGTCGTGATCGTGTCCCAGGGAGTGGTGTAGCTGACGGCTTGGTCGCCGCGCTCTCCGGCATGGGGCCGGGCTGATCAGCGTGCCACGGCTGGCAGGCTGATCAGAAGGATCAT
>NZ_JAMYNH010000034.1:0-40932 GCF_040318975.1 Mesorhizobium sp. M0983
ATGAAGGTGAAGTGATGCGTGGCGCCTTCGCCGGTGTACCGCATGGCCAACTCGAGGCGGCCCGCGCTTTCGGCATGAGCCGTTGGAAAATCTTCAGGCGAATATGGCTCCCGCAGGCGATCAGCCGGGCGCTGCCGACGCTGGCGGGTGAAACCGTTCTCCAGTTGAAAGCAACACCGCTGGTGGCAACGATAACCATGGTCGACATCTATGCCGTAGCCTCGCGGGTGCGCCAGGATCTCTTCGTCACCTACGAACCCTTGCTGCTTCTGGCGTTGGTCTATATGTCCATCACCGGTATCCTGGTGTTCGGCTTCCACCGGCTCGAGGCGCGGATCCCGAGCAAGCTAGGCTAAAGCTGTTAAAGTCGCGAATTCAGGGCAGCTACCATGCAACTCAGTCTCGACCAGGCGACAGGGCTGTGCCGGATGGCCGCACTTGGCGCCGGCGCCAACGAAGAGGCGGCGCAGTCGCTGGCTGCCTCGATCGTCGCGGCCGAGGCTGAAGGACTGTCGACCGTCGGGCTGTCGCATTTCATTGATTATCTCGAAGCGCTGGAAGCCGGCCGTATCGACGGCAATGCCGATCCTGTCATCACCAGGCCAGCGCTCGCGGTTTATCTCTCCGATGCCCGCGGCGGACTGGCGCATACCGGTTTCGACCGCACGATCGATGACCTCGCCAAGGCGGCGCGGCTGTTCGGCGTTGCCATCTTTTCGCAGAAGAATGCCTATACGTGCGGCGCGCTCGGCTATTTCACCGGACGGCTGGCCGCGCAGGGATTGGTGTCGTTCGCCGCGACCAACGGCCCGGCCGTGCTTGCCGGCTCGGGCTCGGTCAAGCCGGTCTACTGCACCAACCCGATGTCCTTTGCCGCACCCGCCGCGGACGGGGCGCCGCTGGTCATCGACCAGTCGTCGAGCGCCACCGCCTTCGTCAACATCCGCAAGGCCGCCGAGGATGGCAAGAAGATCCCCGAAGGCTGGGCTCTGGACGCCAGCGGCAATCCAACCACGGACCCGGCAGCCGCCATGAAAGGCGCCATGCTTGCCTTCGGCGGCCAGCGCGGCGCCAACATCGCGCTGATGGTCGAGGTACTGGCTGCGGGCCTGTCGGGCGCCAACTGGTCCCTCGATGCGCCATGGTTCAGCGGCGGGCCGGACAGTCCGGGAACCGGCCTGTTCGTGCTCGCCGTCGAGCCCAAGCTGCTCGATCCGGACTTCGAGAAACGGATGAAGGACCAGCTCGACCGGTTGCGGCGGCGCTATGGCGTGCATGTGCCGGGGCGTGCCCGGGCCGAGGCCGCGGAGAAGGCGGCGGCGCGCGGCATAAGCGCGCCGAAAGCCGTGGTGCAACGCATTTCCGAATTCGCCGCGCGCTATTCGTCCTGAAGAAATTCGTTTGTCCGATGAGCGGCTGAGGAGGCCGGCCGATCCGGCAGCGCGAGCCTACTTCCCGCAATAATGATCGTTGATGACGTTCGCCGCATTCGCGTCCGGTCCTACCCTGTTGTAGGAGCAGGGTTCGGCGGCCGTCGTGAACAGGTGGTTGTCATAGTAGCGCGGGCCGCCGAACAGAATGTCGATGATGTCTCCGTTGGCCGGAACGTAGCGTTCGGGTTGAGCTTGGTGGTGATGCCGGTTTGCCGCGAATGCCGAGGCACCAATGCTGCAGCCTGTTGCGAAAGCCAGAGCGAAGAGCGCAACGCGTTTTGTCGTCATCGGCAATATCCTCCATTCGGAATCAAACCATACATCTAAAATCGCCGGCCGAACAAAGGTTCCTGTTTCGAATGGAGTTGCCGTAAAGCCGGGCGGCGGCGGCGTTTACTGCCATTTCGAACGGATATCAGAAATCATGCTTCAACAATGCCGGGCGACCGATGGTCGCCCTTTGCCTTTGGCGCGAAACCGACTATGAAACGGCTTCAATCAAGCCCATCTGGATAGCCCGCCGGAGCCAGCCATGACCGAAATCCTGCAGACCCCAAAGCTCGTCGTCGTCTTCGGCGGCTCCGGCTTTGTCGGTCGTCATGTCGTGCGGGCGCTGGCCAAGCGCGGCTACCGCATCCGGGTCGCCTGCCGCCGGCCCGATCTCGCCGGCCACCTGCAGCCGCTCGGCAATGTCGGGCAGATCCAGCCGGTGCAGGCCAATGTCCGGGTGCGCTGGTCGGTCGACCGCGCCGTGCAAGGCGCCGACCACGTCGTCAATCTGGTGGCAATCCCGTATGAGGCCGGCCGGCAGAAATTTACTGCCGTCCACGAGTTCGGCGCGCGTGCCATCGCCGAAGCGGCGCGCGCCGTCGGCGCCGGCGTCACCCATATCTCGGCTCTGGGTGCGGATCTCCACGCGCAATCGGACTATGCGCGCACCAAGGCGCTTGGCGAAAAGGCCGTTCTTGAGACGGTCCAGGACGCTGTGATCCTGCGGCCATCGATCAATTTCGGGCCGGAGGACGGTTTCTTCAACCGCTTTGCCAACATGGCCCGCTTTTCCCCAGTCCTGCCGCTGATCGGCGGCGGTCAGACGAAATTCCAGCCGGTCTATGTCGGCGACGTCGCCGAAGCGGTGGCGCACTCGGTCGACGGCAAGGTCCAGGGCGGCCATATCTATGAGCTCGGCGGGCCGCAGGTGCTCACTTTCAAGGAATGCATGCAAGAATTGCTTGTTATCATCGAACGCAAGCGGTTTTTGCTGCCTATGCCGTGGTGGCTGGCGAACCTCCAGGCATCAATTCTCGGGCTGCTGCCCAATCCGTTGTTGACCAAGGACCAGGTCCTGCTGTTGCGCCAGCACAATGTCGTGTCGGATGCCGCCGTCAAGGACAACAGGACGCTCGCCGGCCTCGGAATCCAGCCACGGTCGATCGGAACCATCCTGCCCAGCTATCTCTGGCGCTACCGCGCCGCGGGCCAGTTCCAACGCAAGTCCGCCGCATAGTACCGGCGCGAATGGACGTTCAGCCGCTTACGAGGCGCGCCGGGTGACTTGCATCGGCAGCCCGCCTTGCGGTTGCGTCGTCAGCTTCTGCACCGGCCAGGGGCGGGTCTCCGCGGTGGTGTCGAAGCGGTAGCGCGACAGCATGATCGCCAACGCAATGATCGCCTCCTGCATGGCGAAGCTGGCACCGATGCAGACGCGGGGGCCGGCGCCGAACGGCAAATACTGGAAACGGTCGATCTTTTCGCGATTCCCCGGATGAAAGCGCTCCGGCATGAAAGCGTCCGGTCGGTCCCATAATTTCCTGTGGCGATGGACGACCCACGGCATCACCAGCACCGCGGCGCGGCGCGGTATATAGAGGCCGTTCCAGGTTTCGGGTTCGATCGGTTCGCGGTTGATCGACGGCGCCGGCGGATAGAGCCTGAGCGCCTCGTCGAAGGCGGCACGGGTCAGCGGCATGGCGTCGAGCCATTTCGTCGGGTCGGGCTCACGCGCCAGCACAGCATCGATCTCGTGCTCGATCTTTTCGCGCTCCCACGGCGCTTCGGCAAGGCAGTAGAGCGTCCAGCCGAGCGCCCTGGCTGTAGTCTCATGGCCGGCGCCGATGAAGGTGATGATGTTGTCCTCGACCTCGGCCCGGGTCAGCCCGCCCGGTCCCTCCGCCTTCAGCAGCAGCGTGAGAAAATCCTGCGGCACCGTGTCCGGAGCGCGCCTCAGCCGCGCCTCGCGCATCTGCACCGTGTCGGTTACGATCTTGCGGAAGTAGGCCATGGTCTTGCGGCCGCGGATGCGCGTCAGGCGCGGCAGCCAATCGGGCGCACGCAAAAGGTCGAGCGGATCGACCCGGCCCATCGTCTCGAACAGGCGGTCGATCTCCTTGGCGAAGCTGCCCGGCTCGCCCGATATCTCGCCCGAAAACAGCGTCTCAGCCAGGATGTCGAAGGTGAGCAGCGTCATGTCGTGGGCGATATCCGACGTGCCACCTTGCTCGTAACGGGTGACGAATTCGAGCGTGCGTTTCAGCATCGGCTCGGCGAAGCCGAAAATGTGACGCGGCGTGAACACCGGCGCCATCGCCTTGCGCGAACGCCGCCACACCTCGCCTTCGGCGGTCAGCAGCCCGTCGCGCAGGATCGGCCGCAGGATCTTCTGGCGCACCGTCGCCATCTTGTAGTTCTTGGCGTTGTCGACCAGCACATGGCGGATGAGGCCGGGATCGTTGGCGATGACCAGCGGCCCACCGACGCCGTTCACCGAAATCCAGGGCTCGTTGTAGGTCGCCTCGCCCCACAGTTCGAGCGGATTGCGATAGACGATGCGGATCATCTCCAGCGTCGAAGGCGGCGCGGTGCGCGGCTTCGGCGCCGGCGGGACGAAGGGGACGGGCTGACTGTCCATGGCTTGCTCCGCTGACCCCTCAATGTAGTGGCTGGCAAGGCAAGCGTCCATGTGGCCGGACGACAAGGCGAAGCATCCGCTCTCTGGAATGTGACCGGGGCACCGGAAAGTGCCTGCTTGCTGTGTCCGGCTGTGTGTCTTAGGTGGCAGCACCACAGATGCCACTAACCGGCGGGAGCCTGCCTTGAAGCACCAGTTGAACGTCATCATCGGCAGCACGCGGCCGGGCCGCGCCGGACCCGTTTTCGCAAGGTGGTTGGAAAGTTTTGCGCGCGAACACGGCAAATTCGAGCCATTGCTCACCGATATCGCCGCCTTCAACCTGCCGGTGCTGGACGAGCCGCATCATCCTAGACTCGGCAGATACGAAAACAGCCACACGAAAGCCTGGTCGAAAGCAATCGACGCCGCCGACGCGTTCGTCTTCGTAGCGCCGGAATACAATTATTTCGCAGCCCCCGCGATCGTCAACGCGGTCGACTACCTGCTCAGGGAATGGCGATACAAGCCGGCCGCCATCCTCAGCTACGGCGGTGTCTCCGGTGGCTTACGAGCGGCGCAGGCGGTCAAACCGTTGCTGACCGCGGTCGGCGTCATGCCGATTCCGGAAGGCGTGGCGCTCCCGATGTACCAGAAGCTGCTCGACGAGACCGGCGCCTTCCTGCCCAGCGAGCAGGTGCTCGGCGGAGCCAAGACCATGCTGGACGAGCTGTCCCGCTGGAGCGAAGCGCTGAGGCCGATGCGCGCCAGCTAACAACGCGAACGGCCGGGCTTGCCGATGCCATAACTTGCTCATGCCATAAAGAGATGGAATGCTCCGGGAAATGACCGGGCCGGGGCGGTTCGATTTGCGTCTTCTGTTTGCTTTGCTGCTGATCCTCTCGACGGCCTCCGGTGCCATGGCGGAGCGGCGCGTTGCGCTGGTCATCGCCGAGAACGACTACCGGCTGATCCGGCCGCTCGCCAATCCCGTCAATGACGGCGAGGTCATGGAAACGGTGCTGAGGAAGCTCGGTTTCGAGGTCTTCCTCGAAACCAACCGCGACCTGCGGCGCATGCGCCGGGCGCTCGACGATTTCCGCGAGGATGCTAAAGGCGCCGACGTGGCACTGGTGTTCTTCTCCGGCCACGGCGTCGAGATCGCCGGCGAGAATCGGCTCCTGCCGGTGGATGCAGACGCGTCGTCGCTCGCTACGCTGGAAGGGACCAGCCTGCCGCTGGAGGAGATCCGCGCGGCCGTCGCCGCCACCAGCAAGGTCGGACTGATCGTGCTCGATGCCTGCCGCAGCGATCCGTTTGCTGCCACGGGCGGCGAAGGCCGCGGCGCAACGGCGCTGGTAAAAGAGGTCAGCGACAAGGTCCGGCCGGGTCTTGGCCGCATCGGGCGGGCAGAAAACATCCTGTTTGCCTTCTCGGCGGCGCCCGGCGAGACCGCCTCGGATGGGACCGGCCAGAATTCGCCGTTCACCGCGGCGCTGACGAAATACCTCGGCACCGAGGGTCTTGAGATCCGCTCCGTGCTGACGCTCGTGCAGCAGGAGGTCTACGATCTCTCGCGCGGCAGGCAATTGCCCTATGTCGAGAGCGGCCTGCCGCAGTTGTTCTTTGCCACGACAGCCAAGGAGAAACTGCCGGAGCGCGAACGCTTGTTGCTGGCCATGGCCGAGGTGACGCCCGCGATGCGTGGCGAGGTGGAAAAGATCGCCAGCGACGCCGACATGCCGCTGGCACCGCTCTATGGCGCGTTGATCAGTTCCGATGCCGGCCGCCTCTCCGCGGACAGTCTGAACGCCAGGCTGCGTGAGGCAGCCGACGCCTTCGTCAAGGTGCGGAGCGAAATGCGGACGCTTTCCTCCGACGATCTCAGAGTGGCAGCGTTGCGCCGGCAGGCGGAAGAGCAGCTTTCGCTGGGAGCGTTCGATGCCGCGCGGAAAAAGCTTGCCGAAGCAGCCGAGATCGACAATATCTCGCGCAACGCGCTGAAGGCCAATTTCGTCAGTCGCACGCTTTCCGAAGCCGCGACGCGCTATTTGTCCGGCGGGGCAGCGCGCGCCGACCTCGACTACGCCACAGCCATCAAGGATTATGAATCCGTGCTCACGCTTTATGGCGAAGCCGGACAGGTGGTGCTGTCGCTCGACGACGCCGACCGCTTGATCCGCACGCTGGACGAGCTCGGCAAGCTCTATACCACGGTCGGCAACATCGATGCTGCTGGCCGCGCCTTCGAGGCGCTGCAAGCCGATCTCGAGCGGCGGTCGCGCCACGAAACCGATCCCAACGTGAAGCGCGACTTCGCCGTCAGCCACGTCAAGCTCGGCAACGTGCGGATGGCGCAAGGCAATCTGCCGGCAGCGCTGCAAAACTATGAAACGGCCAAGACCATTCTGCAGGACCTGACCGAGGCAGAGCCGGACAATCTGGAGTGGTTCGGCGACCTCGCCATGACCGACGACAAGATCGGTAACGTGCTGGCGACGCAAGGTGATCTGGCCGGCGCCGCACAGGTCTATCAGGAAAGCCTGTCGATCAAGAAACAGCTCGCTGCCGGAGAGCCCGACCGTGCCGAACTGCAGCGCGACCTGACCATCACCTATGATGAGATCGGCCACCTTGCCCATGTCGCAGGTCAACTGGACAACGCACAGGCGGCCTATCAAGAGAGCCTGAAGGTGCGGCTGGCGCTGGCGGCGGACAGACCGGGAGACGCCGATCGGCAGCGTGACGTCTCGGTCAGCCACGATACGATAGGCGACCTGCTGCGCGAACGCGGCGACGCCGCTGGGGCGCTGACGGCCTACAAGGAAGGCCTGGCGATCGTCAAGCAACTGGCGAAACGCGATCCGGACGACACCGAGCTGAAACGCGACCTGTCCGTCGGCAACGCCAAGGTCGGCAACGCGCTGAGCGACCAGCAGAATTGGCCGGCGGCACTTTCGGCTTATCGTCAGGCATTCTCGCAAGCCAGCGCGCTCGCCGCCGGCGACCCGAACAACACCGATTGGCAGCGCGACCTGTCCGTGTGCCTCGAGAAGGTCGCCGGCGTCCTGGCGATACAGGGCGACCACAAAGGCGCACTGAAAGCCTATCTGGACAGCTACGCGATTGCGGAGAGGCTGGCGAAGCTCGATTCCGCCAATTCCGACTGGCAGCGGGACTTGTCGATAACGCTGTCCGAAGTCGCCACGCTCCGCCTCAGGCAGCGCGACGTCAGGGGAGCCCGGCAAGCCCTTCAGGACAGCCTTGCCATTCGCGAGAAACTTGCCCAGTCAGATCCGGACAACGCCACCTGGCAGCGCGACCTGGTGCTTGCCTATATCGACTACGCCCAAGTCGCAAAGGACCCGAAAGCCGTCCTTTCCAAGGCACTCGACATGACGCTGGAGCTCGACCGGACCGGTCGGCTGGCGCCGCGATACAAGTTCATGATCAAGTTTTTGCGTGAGCGGCTGGCCAGGATCGAAGCCAGGCGCCGGTAGCGGGTTCACGCGACGGTCATTCCGTTCGGAAATGCCTGCAAACCTTGGAAAAACCGCCTTTTGCGCCTATATCTACGACATTAGGAATGCGCGATTCGACGCCGATTTTTCGCGCTCTGCACACGGCACCAATCAGACAGGTTTTCATGAGCGACCAGACCGACATCGCCAACGGCGTTGAAGCCGAATACGGCGCCGATTCCATCAAGGTTTTGAAGGGCTTGGACGCCGTTCGCAAGCGGCCGGGCATGTATATCGGCGACACCGACGACGGCTCGGGCCTGCACCACATGGTTTATGAGGTGGTCGACAACGCCATCGACGAAGCACTGGCGGGCCATGCCGACCTGGTGACGGTGACGCTCAATCCGGACGGCTCGGTGACGGTCATCGACAATGGCCGCGGCATTCCGACCGATATCCACACCGGCGAAGGCATTTCGGCGGCCGAAGTGATCATGACGCAGCTGCATGCCGGCGGCAAGTTCGACCAGAACTCCTACAAGGTGTCGGGCGGCCTGCACGGCGTCGGCGTGTCGGTCGTCAACGCACTGTCGGCCTGGCTGAAACTGAAGATCCGCCGCAACGGCCAGATCTACGAGATGAGCTTCACGCATGGCGACGCCGACGCACCGCTGCGCATCACCGGCAGTTATGAACAAGACAAGGTCCCCGGCACCTATGAAGGGCGCAGCGGCAGCGAAATCACGTTCTTGCCGTCGTCCGAGACCTTCACCATGGTCGAGTTCGACTATGGTACGCTGGAGCACCGGCTGCGCGAGCTCGCCTTCCTGAACTCCGGCGTGCGCATCGTTTTGACCGATGCCCGCCATGCCGACATCGTGCGCCATGAACTGCACTATGATGGCGGGCTGGAAGAGTTCGTCCGATATCTCGACCGAACGAAGAAGCCGTTGCTCGACAAGCCGATTTCGATCCGCGCCGAGCGCGACGGCATCACCGTCGAAGTCGCCATGTGGTGGAACGACAGCTACCACGAGAACGTGCTGGCCTTCACCAACAACATCCCGCAACGTGACGGCGGCACGCATCTCGCCGGTTTCCGGGGTGCGCTGACACGCCAGATAACCGGCTATGGCGACTCCTCGGGCCTGACCAAGAAGGAAAAAGTGGCGCTGATCGGCGACGATTGCCGCGAAGGGCTGACCGCGGTGCTGTCGGTCAAGGTTCCCGACCCGAAATTCTCCTCGCAGACCAAGGACAAGCTGGTGTCGTCCGAGGTTCGCCCGGTGGTCGAAGGCCTGGTCAACGAGGCGCTCGGCACCTGGCTCGAGGAGCACCCGACCGAGGGCAAGGCGGTCATCGAGAAGGTCATCCAGGCCGCTGCCGCGCGCGAGGCCGCGCGCAAGGCACGCGACATCACCCGCAAGAGCTCGCTCGGCGTCACCTCGTTGCCCGGCAAGCTGGCCGATTGCCAGGAGCGCGATCCGGCGAAATCCGAAATCTTCATCGTCGAGGGCGACAGCGCGGGCGGCTCGGCCAAGGGCGGCCGTTCGCGCCAGAACCAGGCCATTCTTCCGCTGCGCGGCAAGATCCTCAATGTCGAGCGCGCCCGCTTCGACCGCATGCTCGGCTCCGACATGATCGGCACGCTGATCACCGCGCTCGGCACCTCGATCGGCAAGGACGAGTTCAATGCCGACAAGCTGCGCTACCACAAGATTATCCTGATGACCGACGCCGATGTCGATGGCGCCCATATCCGCACCTTGCTGCTGACCTTCTTCTTCCGCCAGATGCCGGAACTGATCGAACGCGGTCATCTCTATATCGCGCAGCCGCCGCTCTATAAGGTGACGCGAGGGAAGAGCTCGCAATATATCAAGGATGAAGCCGCCTTCGAGGAATTCCTGATCGGCTCGGGGCTGGAAGAAGCGTCGCTTGCGCTCAGCACGGGCGAGGTGCGGGCCGGACAGGATCTGCGCGGCGCCATCGACGATGCCCTGGCTGTCCGCCAACTCATCAACGGATTGCATACGCGCTATAACAGAGGCGTGGTGGAGCAGGCAGCGATTGCCGGCGCGCTCAACCCCGAAATCTTCACCGACCTCGGTCGCGCCAACGAGATGGCCGAGCGCGTTGCCCGCCGTCTCGACATTATCGCCGAGGACACCGAGCGCGGCTGGACAGGCCGCATGTCGACCTCCAACGAGGGCGTCGGCGGCTATGTATTCGAGCGCACGGTGCGCAGCGTCAAGGAGTTCGCGCATCTCGACCTGGCGCTGATCAATTCCGCCGACGCACGCCAGCTCGACCGCTATGCGCCGCGCCTGGCAGAAATCTATGGCGAGCCGCCGGTGCTGCGCCGCAAGGATGTCTCCGAAACAATTTCGGGGCCGCTGGCACTGCTCAATGCCGTGTTTGCCACCGGCCGCAAGGGTCTGACCATGCAGCGCTACAAGGGCCTTGGCGAAATGAACGCCGAGCAGCTCTGGGAAACGACCCTCGACCCGAATGTGCGCTCGCTCTTACAGGTCAAGGTCAATGACGCGACTGACGCGGACTCACTGTTTTCGCGACTGATGGGCGACGAGGTTGAGCCAAGGCGCGAATTCATCCAGGAAAACGCGCTGTCGGTCGCCAATCTGGACATCTGAGCCGCCATCCAGAATACCCAGCCTGCAGGCATGAAGTGCATTGGTGCATCTTGGCGCACCGACGCCGACTGCTGCACCGCAACAAAGATCACCGAGGATCTCCCGGAACGGAAAGTCTTTCAAGGCATTGTAGTTGATCACAATCGCCGCAGGAGGCATTCATGGGACGTGGCATTTTGCTCTGGCTTCTCGGAGTCCCGATTCCGATCATTATTCTGATTCTGCTTTTTGCAAGGTAGGAGGCTTCCATGCCGTCCACCCTAACGACTACCGAGGTTTCCGCACCGACGGAATCCTCATCCCCCGCCGTCAGCTGGGGACCAATCGTCGCCGGCGCCTTTGCTGCGTCGACGCTTACCTTCATCTTGATGCTGCTCGGCTCCGGGCTTGGGCTGAGTATGGTCTCGCCATGGTCCGGCTCGGGTGCGTCAGTCACAACTTTCGCCGTTTCCACCGCCGTCTGGCTGATCGTCGTGCAGTGGCTGTCGTCGGCCCTCGGCGGCTATCTTGCCGGGCGCCTGCGCACCAAATGGGTCGGCATCCACACCGATGAAGTCTTCTTCCGCGATACCGCGCATGGCTTCCTGGCCTGGGCGCTGGCGACGCTGCTCGTCGCCGGTATACTCGGCACGGCGCTGTCGGCCGCGATAGGCACCGGTGTCCAGGCTGCTTCGACTGTGGCATCCGGCGCGGCAATGGGCGCTTCGACAGGTGCTGCTGCAAACGCTGGTGGCGCCTCGACTGACAACGCCACATCGTATTTCGTCGATATGCTGTTCCGCCCGGCCGATCCGGCAAGGCTCGCTGCCGCCAATCCGGAGAGCGACGCCGCGGCAACGGCGCAGGCATCGCGCATTCTGATCGCGAGTGCCGCAGCAGGCGAAATATCGGCCGACGACAAGACCTATCTGTCGCGGCTGGTGGCCGCCCGGACAGGCCTGTCCGAAGCCGATGCCACCGCTCGCCTCGATGCGGTAATCGCCAGAGCGCAGGACGCCAAGGTCAAGGCCCAGCAGGCGGCCGACACCGCCAGAAAGGCCGGCGCCACCTTCTCGCTGATTGGCGCGCTGTCGCTGGTCGTCGGGGCTTTCATTGCCAGTGCGGCTGCGGCACTTGGCGGCAGGCAGCGCGACGACGAGGAAGCGATTTTCCTGACCAATCGCTGATCGGCGCCTAAGCGAACTCGGTCCGCTTCGAAGATTACTCCGAGCGGACCTTGCTTTGGGCTGTCGGCGCAGCATTGTCGTGCGTTGCTCGCCACCGACAGCTCAGTCCCCCAGCTTGCGGCCGAGATCGACCGCATCGCGCAGCACGGCAAGGTGCGAGCGCGGCACGCCGGACGGTGCGTTGGCCTCGACGCCGCTCGCCGTCAACGACCAGTAGAGAGTGTGCGTGAAGACGCGGCCGAGCGAGCCGCGCAGCTCGACCTGGATGTTTTCCACGCCCGGACCAAAGTTCTCCGTCATCGGCCCGGAGATCGGGTCGCCGGTCAACCAGCCATTGCCTCTGTCGAAAATGTTGGTCCAGCGCATCGCGGCAAACATCGCGCCATGATGCACCGCCCGCTGTGGCTTGCCCGAATGGCTGCGGCCTTCCTGATAGAGCATAGTCCCGCCCGCCGCCCTGTCGGCGATCGGCGGGCATGCCGAGAACAGCCGCTCGGCGATGCCGCGCCTGAACTCGGCAAGATTGTAGGTCACCAGAAACTCGCTGTGGGTCAGCGGACTGCCCAGCGTGACGAAATCGCTGATCTTCCACGGCAGCGGATGATCGGCGTCACTGTCGCGAAGCTGCCGGTAGAGTTCCCATTGGCCGCGCCGGAATGCGGGGAGGTCATCGAGGCGGTCGGGCCAGGCGGAAGCATCGGCGGCCAGCGTCGCCTTATCGACGGCGTGGATCGCCTTCAGCCTCGCTCTGTCGCGAATGGCTTCCAGCTTTCGAGGCCTGAAATCGGCCCATAATATCTGCAACAGATCATAGGCTATGATCGACCCCAGGCTGTGCGAGACCAGCACGATGCGGTCGTAGGCGTCGTCCACCATAAGGCGCTTCAGCAGCTTGAGGCCACGCTCGCGGACCAGCGCGCGCTTCTCGACCGTCGCCGCTTCGGCCCGCACATAGGCGGCGACATCGCCGAAATAGGGCAGGCCAAACTGGTCCACCGACCAGATAACGAACGACGCCAGGACGGTGACAAGCACGCCGGTCGTCCAGGAGATATAGCCTTGCCAGGCCGACGTTGCGAGCGCCAGCGCCGCGCCAAGGACGACGATGGTGGCCAAAAGCGTGACGACATAGAGTTTGCGCACATCGCGCGGAATATCGGCGGGCTTGCGCCAGAGCAGGGTCGTCACCCAGGCAGCAAGGCGGCTCCGGGTCGTGCCCTGGGTGATGTCGGCCCAGTAAAGCTCGTAGAAATCGGTGCGGCGGCCATCGACATCATACGGTGTGGTGATCCGGCGAAGCTCGTGCGAATTGGTCCGGCTGTCGGGCGTGATCCAGCTCTGGTTGATCTTCGCACCCATTGGGTCGGCCGGATCAGCGACATGGGCATAGAACGGAGCACGGGCCGGATCGTGGCTCCAAACGGCCTGGACAAATCCCCTCAACGTGTCCATGGGCCGCTGTTCGCCCATACCGTGCACGACCACCACCGCCTGGCTGCGCTTGCGCGGCACCTTCTCTGCTGCGGTCAGATCGGCGGCCGGCGACGCGGCAGAACCAGGGTCGGGCACCAGCACCTCCACCGATGACGCCGTTAGACAAGACGACGGGTCGCTATCGTAGCTTCAGAACCGGTAACAGCCAAGAAAAAGCCCGGCGCGGAGCCAGGGCTGTATTTCGACGACCGGCAGTGAGTTGGCAACGACGCCGTTTCAGTGATCAATCGCCTTGACGATCTCCTCGGTCATCTTCTTGGCGTCGCCGAGCAGCATCATGGTGCCGTCCTTGTAGAACAGCGTGTTGTCGATGCCGGCATAGCCGGACCCGAGCGAGCGCTTGACGAACAGGCAGGTGCGCGCCTTGTCGACGTCGAGGATCGGCATGCCATAGATCGGCGACGATTTGTCGTCGCGGGCGGACGGATTGGTGACGTCGTTGGCGCCGATGACATAGGCGACATCGGCCTGCGCGAACTCAGAGTTGATGTCCTCCAGCTCGAACACTTCGTCGTAAGGCACGTTGGCTTCCGCCAAGAGCACATTCATGTGGCCGGGCATGCGGCCGGCCACCGGATGGATGGCGTATTTGACGTCGACGCCGTTGGCCTTGAGCTTGTCGGCCATTTCGCGCAGCGCGTGCTGCGCCTGGGCGACGGCCATGCCGTAACCCGGCACGATGATGACCTTTTGCGCATTCATCATCAGATAGGCGGCATCCTCGGCAGAGCCCTGCTTGACGGTGCGCTCGATGCCGTCGTCGGCAGCGGCTGATGTCTCGCCGCCGAAGCCGCCGAGGATGACCGAGATGAAGCTTCGGTTCATGCCTTTGCACATGATGTAGGACAGGATGGCGCCCGATGAGCCGACCAGCGCGCCGGTGATGATCAGCGCCAGATTGCCGAGCGTGAAACCGAGTGCCGCCGCTGCCCAGCCCGAATAGGAATTGAGCATCGATACGACCACCGGCATGTCGGCGCCGCCGATCGGGATGATGAGAAGGACACCGAGCACGAGCGAGGCGGCAACGATCAGCCAGAACACCAGCTTGGACTCGGTGGTGACGAGCAGCATGATCAGCACAATGAGCGCTATGCCCAGGGCTGCGTTGATGAAGTGACGGCCGCCGATCATGATCGGCTTGCCCGACATGCGGCCGTCGAGCTTCAAGAAGGCGATGACCGAGCCGGTGAAGGTGATGGCGCCGATGGCAACGCCGAGGCTCATCTCGATCAGCGCCTGGGCATGGATATCGGCGACGGTGCCGATGCCGAAACTTTCCGGCGCATAGATGGCGGCGGCCGCCACCATGACCGCGGCAAGACCGACCAGCGAGTGGAAGGCGGCGACCAGCTGCGGCATCGAGGTCATGGCAATGCGCCGTGCCGTGACCGCACCGACCGAGCCGCCGATGGCGAGGCCGAGCACGATCAGCGCAAAGCGGCCGGCGGAAGGGGTGGCCAGCGCCAGCGTCGTGACAATGGCGATGCCCATGCCGATCATGCCGTACATGTTGCCCTGGCGGCTGGTGGTCGGATGCGACAGGCCGCGCAATGCCAGGATGAACAGGATGCCGGAGACCAGATAGAGGAAGGAGGCGAAGTTGGCGTTCATAGCGGCCTACTTTTCCTTCTTCTTGTACATGGCCAGCATGCGCTGGGTGACGAGGAAGCCGCCGAAGATGTTGACCGATACCAGCATCAGCGCAACAAAGCCGAAGCCGGTGGCGATGCCCGAGGCCGAGATGCCGACGGCAAGCAACGCGCCGACGACGATGACGGAGGAAATGGCGTTGGTGACCGCCATTAATGGCGTGTGCAGCGCCGGCGTGACCGACCAGACGACGTAGTAGCCGACGAAGATCGCCAGCACGAAGATGGCGAAGCGGAAGACGAAGGGATCGATCGCGCCGCCGGACAGCGCGTGCGCGGCGTCACCAGCGGCCTCGGTGCCGGGCGCGGTGGCCAGGTTCCGTACCGCAAGGCGGACGGCAGCTGTGGCCTGGTCGAGCTGGTCGAGGGCTTTCTGCAGGGTCTGATCCATCACGCGATCCCTCCGGTGGTCTTGGACTTCCTCGAAGCGGCCGGCCTCTTCGCAGCCGGCTTCGCCGAAGCCTCGGCAACCATCGTCTTGGCCGGAATGGCCGGCGGTTCGACATGTTGGCCCTTTGGCGGCTCCTGCTCAGCCCTGACGAAGGCGGGATGCACGACCTTGCCGGCATCGGTCAGCATGGTTGCCTTGACCAGCTCGTCGTCGCGGTTGATGGCAAGCGTCTTCGTCGCCTTGTCAACCAGCGTCTCGAGGAAGGCATAGAGGTTTCTCGCATAGAGCAGCGAGGCGGAGGCGGCGACGCGACCGGGAACGTTGAGATGGCCGACGATCTTTACCCCGTTGGCGGTGGTCACCACCTGCCCCGGAACGGCGCCCTCGACGTTGCCGCCACGCTCGACCGCAAGGTCGACGATCACCGAGCCGGGTTTCATCGAGGCGACCATTGCCGCAGAAACCAGCTTCGGCGCCGGCCGGCCCGGTATCAGCGCGGTGGTGACGACGATGTCCTGCTTGGCGATGTGCTCGGCGGTCAGCGCCGCCTGCTTGGCCTGATACTCCCTGGACATTTCCTTGGCGTAGCCGCCGGCCGTCTCGGCCGCCTTGAATTCCTCGTCCTCGACCGCCAGGAACTTTGCGCCGAGCGAAGCAACCTGCTCCTTGGCAGCCGGGCGCACATCGGTGGCGGTGACCACGGCGCCGAGGCGGCGCGCGGTGGCGATGGCCTGCAGACCGGCGACGCCGACGCCCATGATGAAGGCCTTCGCCGCCGGTACCGTGCCAGCCGCCGTCATCATCATCGGCAACGCCCGGTCATATTCGGCAGCCGCGTCGATCACCGCCTGATAGCCGGCGAGGTTCGCCTGGCTGGATAGAACGTCCATCGACTGGGCGCGGGTGATGCGCGGCATGAACTCCATGGAAAAAGCAGTAGCACCGGCCCTGGCCAACGCGGCGACGCCGGCATCGTTGCCATAGGGATCCATGATGGCGATCACGGCAGTGCCCGGCCGATAGACTTTCAGCTCGGCATCGCTCGGCCGGCGCACCTTCAGCACGACATCAGCCCTGGAAACATCGCCGGCCTTGCCGATCGCGGCGCCGGCCTTGGCAAACTCCTCGTCGGGAATGCGCGACGCCGCGCCGGCGCCAGCTTCGACGACCACGTCGAAACCCAGCGCCGCCAGCCGCTTCACCGTGTCGGGCGAGGCCGCGACGCGCGGCTCGTTCGCGTCGAGCTCACGAGGGATGAAAACCGTCTGTCCCACCACATGATCCTTTCGGCCGCAACCCGTTACCGCAAGACGCCGGCCGGCCCCCGGCGGCGTCCTCGACAAAAATTGGAGGAGTTATCGGAGAATAAAGGCGCCGACGGCCAGGATCAGAACGAACAGGATGGTCCCCGAGAAGAAGCCGCCCACAAAGAAGCCGAACGCCATGGCCAGAAGCACTGCGGCGCAAAACAGCGACCCGTATTTGGCCAGCATCAGGAAGCCGGCATAGGTGCGGTCGTGCTCGGCATAGTCCATCTTCGCGCCCAGTTCGACAGGACCGGTCGGCGTGTGTTCAGCCATAGGAATACCCCTTCGAAGACCTCTTTCAGGCACATAGCGAAAAGCCGCGTTAAGGGCAATGGCGCTATTGCCGCATCGCCGCAGCCAACAGTCTCAAGCGAAACTTGAAATCGCTGCGTCAATGATGTGCCGCAACGTGCGCAGCGGCTATGACTGACCCAACCCCTGAAACGAGGCGGGTCGGAGCGCGGCCATACCAATCACAATGGATGGCAGGTCCGCTATTGCCGATGTCGTTAGCTGGCGAGGTGCGGGAACAGCCCGAGCAGGCCGACAACGATCAGATAAAGGGCGACGATATAATTGAGCAGCCGCGGCATCACCAGGATCAGCACGCCTGCAATCAGCGAGATAAGCGGGGTAAGGGCGAGTGTCGAAATGGTCATATCGGTTCCTTGGATCGGATCGCTATCGAAGCGATGCTTGGCGGATGCCAGCCTACCACCAGCACCTTGCCCAGAACGCCGAAGCTACCGGAAGGCTCCATGGGCTCGTTCAGGCGGCTTCGCGAAAATACTTGGCGGTAGGCAGGATGGTCAGCGGAGCGAGTTCGCCGGCACCGGGCGCATTGAATAACATACGCTGCTCCATTGGCGTCGAACGGAAGAATGGAAAGCGCGACAGCGACCGTTCGCGAATAGCGCCAACATCAGCACGGTAGAGCACGACCTTGTTATAGACGCCAGGATAGGCACGAGGCTCACTGATCTTCTCGGCGTAGTAGATCCGCTTGTAGAAGCCGGCGTGATCCTCGCGGATGGTCGAAAGGCAATAGGGCGCGTTGAAGTGAAAACATGCCATGCCGGCGAGCCGCAGCGTGAGATAGGGTATTTGCGGATAGACGCGCGACCATTCCGGGTCGGAGGCGAACCGACTGGGGCAGACGAAGCTCATGCCCTCCTCGAGCATCGGCATGACGATGTCACCGAAAGCTTTGGTGGAAGGCGATCTTGGCGTCGACAGCGTTACGTGATGAATACGCAGTGTGCTGACGAGTTCCTGGTCGATGTAGACACCGAACCGGAAGACGTTAGGCACCTCGTCGAGTTCGTCGTGAATGGTGTGGTTCTCGTTATCGGGAACCATATCGTTGGAACGGTACGACTTGTAGCGCAGGCGATAGATGTCCTCGAGATCCTCGCCCTTGTCGCAACGGCGGTATTCCGTCCGCTCCAGCATCGCCGAAACATTCCTGGCGAAACTAGACATAGTTTCGGACGAATTTTCACCGCCCGCGCTCGCCGCATGGCCGAGCGAACTCAACTGGGCACACATGAACTCTATTCCCCGCGATTACCGCCACCAGCCGACACTACGGACGGGTCATGAGATGTAAAGATGAAAATGAGTACGAGCTCGTTTACCGCTCGTTAAGGTTAACAATTAATAAAATTATACTAAAATACGCGGTTTTCAGCGCAAATCAGCGCCGCGGCGCCTTCCTTGCGGTCTGGATGTCTTTGGCGAATGGCCAGACGGTGCTTGACATCGTCTCGATGCCGGACGCGCTGAGTGCCGACCCGAACAGAAAGCCCTGGACCAGGTCCGGCTTGATCTGCAACGCCAGGATCTTGAGCTGTTCGAAGGTCTCGACACCTTCGACGGTAACCGAAAGTCCCAGCGGCCGTGACAGGTTGACGATGCCCTTGAGCAATTCGAGCGACCGGCTGTTCTGGGTAACGTCGATCAGGAACGAGCGATCGATCTTGATCTTGTCGAGCGGCAGTTTGTGGAGATAGCTGAGGCTCGAATAACCGGTACCGAAATCGTCGAGCGCGATGCGAACGCCGAGCCGCTTCAATTCCTCGATATATTGGCGTGTCAGCGACTTGTCATCGAGCAGCGCCGTCTCGGTGACCTCGATCTCGAGGCGGTCGGCCGGCAGACCGGAACCGGCCAGCGCATCGCGAACCTTCTGGATGACATCACGATTGCGGAAATCCTTGGCCGAGAGATTGACCGACACGCTGGTCTGGGCCGGCCATTTGGCGCATTCCGTGCAGGCCGCATGCAGGACGAAAGTGCTGATGTCGGAAATGATGCCCATTTCCTCCGCAAGAGGAATGAAGATACCGGGGGAGATCGGCCCGAGGTCGGGATGATCCCAGCGGCACAGCGCCTCGCAACTGGCGATCCGCATCGTGTTCATCGCGACGATCGGCTGGTAGACGACTCGCAGCTCCTTGTTTTCCACCGCACTGCGCAGATCCGCCTTCATCAGCTGGCGGCTGCGGAAGGCAGCGTCCATGGAGGCCTCGAACAGCCGCCAGCCGTTCTTGCCAAGCTCCTTTGCCTTGTAGAGTGCAAGGTCGGCCTTGACGATCATGGCATCGACGTCGGTATCCCTGACCCGCGAGAGCGCCGCACCTCCGCTGGCCTGGATGCGCAATCCGTGGCCGGCGACATCGACCTCGCCCTGTAGATTGACAAAGATCTCATCAACCTGGCCGGTCAGATGGCTTTCATCTTCGATGCGTTCGAAGAAGATCATGAACTCGTCGCCGCCGAAGCGGCTGACGGTGATACCTGGCCCGGCGATCGCGGCCAGCCGCTCAGCGACGGCGTAGATCAAACCGTCACCGACCGGATGGCCGAGCGTATCATTTACGCTCTTGAAATCGTCGAGGTCGAGCACGACCAGCCCGCAGAGACGGTCTGGATCGCCCGAGGCCATGGCCTCCACGACCAGCTCATGGAAATAGGCGCGATTGGGCAGACCGGTGAGACTGTCGTAGCGCGCCATGAAGCGGATCTTGTCCTCCGCCTCGACGCGGGCGGTCACATCCTCGAAAGTGATGACGCCCAGTTCCTGGCTGCCTTCCCGGGCAGAAAATTCATAGTGCTGGCCGTTGGCGAGCGAGACCAGAACCTTGCGGTCGCGGCCCTCGCGCAGGGCGCGCGTCAGTTGGGCTTCGATGTAGCGGCAATCCTTCGGCGCCAGCATGCCGCCGGCAACGCCGCGCATCAGCAGACCGTGGATCGACCGTCCGAGCAAGGCATCCGGCGATTTGAGCGACATCAGGTGCGCGGCTTCGGCATTGGCCACCGCTACCCGGCCGTCCGGACCGAGCATGACAAGACCATGCGACATGGTGTTGAGGGCGCGGTTGAAACGCTGTGCGATGCGGTTCGCCTTTTTTTCCTCCGAGACGGCGGCAAAAAGCACGTCGCGGACCGTGTCGGCGAATTTGCGAATAGCAAACAGGAATGGGGCGGACAGGAGCCCGAGAAGGATGTGGTAGATATCGCCACGTAAAAGGAACCCCAACGAGATCGGCCACGTCAAGGCAAGCGTCAGGATGGTGACCATGCGCGGGGAGCCATAGTTGCGCCCGGCAATGGAGGTGGCCGTGGCCAGCGTCAGGCAGACGGAGGCGATCTCAGCGAAATTGTCGCGCGCAAAATAGATGCCAAGCAGGCAGAAGGCGCCAAGCGTGAGCCCGTGCAAGGAGCCATAGAGGATGTAGTCGTTCTCGCGCTTGTGCGCCTCTTCCCAGGTCGCCGGCGGGGGCAAGCTGTTGTATTTGCGGAAGTTTCTCATACGGAAGATGCCGACGAGAACCATCGCGATCGCGACAAGCAGATAAAGCGGGTCGCCGCTTTTCCACCAGACAAGGCCGATCAGGAAGGTCTGCGCGACAATGCCGATCGAAAGCGTAACGCCGTCGCGAAACAGAGTTTCCACGAACGGAATGTAAACGTCGACCGGAATCTCGTTTTGTCTTTTCAGATTCACGCCTGGATCCCAACCCTTGGGAACCCAGCAGTGTCACATTGGCCTTAAGAAAGGTTTAGAGAGGCGGTTAGAGACCTGCCGGGATCCCCCGCTGACGCTGCGGAAACAGGGAAACTACCGTTCAGGTAAACAAGGCGTATCACGGTGCGGAATCATTCGGCGGCTTGAAGCTGCGGCCGCAGTGGCGCCGTCGAAAGGCGGTCGAGCAGACGCTGGCGTTCGCCGGCGGCTTTTTCGGCACTGGCCCGCTTGACGTGGCCATAGCCGCGGATGAGCGCCGGCACCGAGACAAGCGCGGCAGCGGCCTCGATCTTGCCCGGTGCCAGCGCGCCGGCGACAAGCTCCAGGTCGGCTTCATAGATGGCAAGAAGCTGCCGCTCCATACGCCTCTCGGCGCTGTAGCCGAACAGGTCGAAAGCGGTGCCGCGCAGGCCCTTCATCGCCGCCAGCAGGCGGAACCCGTTCATCATCCACGGACCAAAGCTCGATTTCTTCGGCTTGCCGTCACTGCCGCGCCTGCCCATGATCGGCGGTGCGAGATGGAATTCGAGCCTGTCGTAACTCTGGAACTGCTTTGCGAGATCTGCGGCAAAGGAGCCGTCGGTATAGAGCCGCGCCACCTCGTATTCGTCCTTGATAGCCATCAGCTTGAACAGGTTCTTTGCGGCAGCTTCGGTCACCACGGTCGAACCGGGCACGACCTTGGTTTCGGCCTTACGCAGCGCTGCCAGTCTGTCGGCATAGCGCTTGCCATAGGCGGCGTTCTGATAGGCGGTCAGGAAGGCGACGCGGCGGGCAATGATGTCGGCCAGCGTCTCGGCAATCGCGGCAGGCTGCGTGGCCTTGCCCGGCTGGGTGAGAAGGCCGCGCACGAAATCCGGCTGGTGGGCGGCGCGGCGACCCCAGCGAAATGCCGCGATATTCATCGCCACCGCCTCGCCGTTGAGCTCGATTGCCATCTCGACCGCCTCGTCCGACAGCGGCAAGCCGCCATGCTGGAAGGCAAAGCCGAGCATAAACATGTTGGCGCCGAGCGAACTGCCGAACAGCGCGGTGGCGGTGCGGGTGGCATCGAAGAAATGCGCCTTGTCGTCGCCCGCGGCAGTTCTTATCGCTTTCTTCAGCCGCTCGATAGGCAGCGAGAAATCGGCCGAACGGGCGAACTCGCCCGGCATGATCTCGGCGGTGTTGGCGAGGAAGATGGTATGGCCTTCGCGCACCGCGGCCAGCACCTTCTTTGCACCCGAAACGACGAGATCGCAGCCAAGCACGAGATCGGCCTTGCCGGCCGATACGCGAATGGCGTGGATGTCGTCCGGCGTGCGGGCAATACGGACATGGGTGAACACGGAGCCGCCCTTCTGGGCGAGGCCGGCCATGTCGATCATGCCGCAGCCCTTGCCTTCGAGGTGGGCTGCCATGCCGAGCACCGCGCCTATGGTGACGACGCCGGTGCCGCCGACACCGTCTATGATCGCCGCCCAGCCTTGTTCACCGAGTGTAAATTGCGCCGGCGCCGGCACCCCAGCGAGCGGGTCGGCCGTGCCGGCTATGCCTTCGGCTTTCCTGATTTTGGCGCCGTGGACGGTGACGAAGGACGGGCAGAAACCATTGACGCAAGAGAAGTCCTTGTTGCAGCTCGACTGGTCGATCTTGCGCTTGCGGCCGAATTCGGTCTCGACCGGCTGGATCGAGACGCAATTCGACTGCACGCCGCAATCGCCGCAACCTTCGCAGACCAACTCGTTGATGAAGATGCGCTTGTCGGGATCGGGGAAGGTGCCGCGTTTGCGGCGGCGGCGCTTCTCGGCGGCGCAGGTCTGGTCGTAGAGCAGCACCGAGACGCCCTTGACCGAACGCAACTCGCGCTGGACGAGATCGAGGTCGTCGCGGTGGTGGATGGTGGCGCCGGCGGGAAATTCCACCTTGCCGGTATATTTGTCCGGCTCGTCGGTGACGATGGCGATGCGCTCGACGCCCTCGGCGCGCACCTGCCTGGCGATCATGTCCACCGTCAGGCCGCCCTCGTGCGGCTGCCCGCCGGTCATCGCGACGGCGTCATTGTAGAGGATTTTGTAGGTGATGTTGGCGTCGGTCGACAGCGCGAAGCGGATCGCCAGCACACCCGAGTGGTTGTAGGTCCCATCGCCCAGATTCTGGAAGATGTGCTCGCGCTTCGAGAACGGCGCCTGGCCGACCCACTGCGCGCCCTCGCCGCCCATGGCAGTGAAGCCGACGGTGTTGCGGTCCATCCACAGCGCCATGAAATGACACCCGATTCCGGCGGCGGCGAGCGAGCCGTCCGGCACCTTGGTCGAGGAATTGTGTGGGCAGCCGGAGCAGAAGAAGGGCGTGCGCGAGGCGATGTCTGACGTGTCGGCCAGCATCGCCTGGAACTGGCGCAATTTCGCCACCCGCGCGGCAATTTCTTCCGACGGGCCGATCGTTAGCAAGATCCTCTCGCCGAGTGCGATGGCAATGTCGTTGGGGTCGAGCGCGCCCTTGGCCGGGAACAGCCAGTCGCCGCGTTCGTTTTTCTTGCCGACGATGACCGGCTGCGTGGCGGTGCCGTAAAGGTTCTCGCGCAGTTGCACCTCGATCAGCGAGCGTTTCTCCTCGACGACAACGATGGTGTCTAGGCCGCGAGCAAAGTCGGCGATGTGCTGCAGGTCGAGCGGCCACGGGCAGCCGACCTTGAACAGCCTGATACCGATACGATTGGCGGCCACTTCGTCGATGCCTATGTCTTCGAGCGCCTGCCGAACGTCGAGATAACTCTTGCCGATGGTGACGATGCCAAGCTTCGGGCTGCTGCCGCCTGAATAGACGATCCGGTTCAGCCCGTTGGCGTGGATGAAGGCCGAAGCAGCGGCGCGCTTGTATTCATGCAACCGCTCCTCCTGGCCGAGCATGTCGATCTCGTTACGGATGTTGAGGCCGCCGGGCGGCATGTCGAAGTCCGGGATGACGATATCTAGCCGGTCGAGCGCGGCATCGACCGAGGCCGTCGATTCGATGTTGTCCTTGACGCATTTGATCGCCGCCCAGGTGCCGGCAAAACGCGACATGGCAAAGCCGTAGAGGCCGTAGTCGATGATCTCCTGGACACCGGCCGGATTGAGGATCGGCACCATGGTGTCGACAAACAGGAACTCGGTGGCATGCGCGTTGGTCGAGGATTCGGCCATGTGGTCGTCACCCATCAGGGCCAGCACGCCGCCATGTTTCGACGAGCCGGCGAGATTGGCGTGACGGAACACGTCGCCGGAGCGGTCGACGCCCGGACCCTTGCCGTACCAGACCGAAAAAACGCCGTCACGAGTGCCCTCGCCCAGCAATTCGGCCTGCTGCGAGCCCCAGCAGGCGGTGGCGGCGAGCTCCTCGTTGAGACCGGGCTGGAAGACGATGTCCGACTGCGCGAGCTGGTCCCGGGCCTTCCACAGCTGCATGTCGAGGCCGCCGAGCGGCGAGCCGCGATAGCCGGAGACGAAACCGGCGGTGTTCAGGCCAGCCCGGCGGTCGCGCTCGCGTTGCATCAGAAGCATGCGGATGACTGCTTGGGCACCCGACAGGAAGATGCGCTCCTTTGCCAGGTCGAACTTGTCGTCGAGCGCGACATTGTGCAGCGTCATCAGGCATTTCCTGTGCGGAAGCCGCACCTGGAGGGTGCGCGGCCAACGTCGGAGTCAAGTACCTATAGTCTTTCTTCCCTTGCCGGGGAGGTCAAACAAAATCGAAGCCGCCAGGCGGTCCGCAACAAATCATCAACGCCGCGCCCGCCGGCGTAAGAAACCGCGCGTCGGCTGTTTTCGACAGCAATAAAATTCCGCGCCATCCGATGCCGTCGAAAAATGCGTCAGAGACCTTTCGAACAGTCGGGCTTAGGTTCGTTCGGCAACTTGCCGTCCGGGTGGCCGGCAAGGTCCGGATTGGGCGTATAAAGCTGATCGATGACCAGCGGCCGGTCGGGCAGGACGGACTGGTCCTCCGTCGACATCAGAGTGGTGTCGATCTTCTGGAGGATCGTGCCGTCAGCGTCCTTGATGCTGATCGCGATCGCGTAAGGCTTGTCCTTGACGACGCATTGAAGCGCCGGACTCTCCAGCGTCACCTTGTCGAGCTTCGGCCAGATTTTCTGCTCGACTGCCAGCGGCTCGCCGCCGGCCGGGTTTTGGAAGCTGGCGACCGCGACCTGCCCCTCCCCCATCGGCCGCAACGGCCGCAGCGTAACGAGGTAGGTCGCCCTGGCGAGGCGATAGTTGAACACGAATATCTTGCCTGAAATCTCGAACAATTTGCCATCGCCGTTGTCGTCCGTGCCCGTCTCGCGACAGGCGCCGAGCGCTGCAGCCACAATCAGCGCAACCCCGACAACGATCGAGCGCGAAAACAGCCTAGCCATTCTGGACCTCGCCATTGTGGACCTCGTTCGCCGCCGTCCGGCGGCGATAGTGACGGTTTGCCTTCTGGCGGTTGCCGCATACCGCCATGTCGCACCAAAGGCGGCTGGAATTGCGGCTTCGGTCGACAAACAGCCAGCTGCAGTTGGGACAAATCCTCAGCCTGGCGATGGTGTCGCCGCGCAGCAGCGACAGCGCCGAGACCGCCAATGCCGCCTCAAAGGCGATCGGCGTCGCCGGGTCGCCGAACGGTTTTCCAAGCGTCCCGATTTCGGTGCGGCCATGGGCGAGGCCGTCGGCGCAGGCTTCCAGGAATTCAGGCATGTCGGCGGTGGCGATCGCACCTTTCGACACCGCGCGGCGAAACAGCCGATCGGTGGTTTCGCGGATCGACAGTACCACCGGCGCGATCTTGTCCGGCGACGGGGCCTCCAGCCGCCTGCCGCCGAGCTCGGCGGCGCGAAAGCCGCTGGCGGCTTCGGCAAAGCGGGCAATCTCGGCGGGATCGTCGAAACGGTCGAAGGTCTTCTCCGGATGGTGCCGCAGCACAACGGTGTTCGCCGTGTCGAGCGCAAGCATGCCGCCGGTGAAGCGGTGCGGAGTCCAGGATACCGTCATGCGATGAAATCTAACCGATAAATCGCATTTGACAAGTTAGATTCCGAGTGCAACGCTCTTCACGGCTGCGAGCGCCGCGGCTTGTAGCACTTTGATTTTGTGCATGATCCCAGCGAAAGTCGATTTCCGATTATTCGGAGCCATGCACCGAGGATTTTGCATGCTCTATTTCTTCCAGCAGGTTCTGAACGGGCTGCATTCGGGCGCGCTCTACGCACTGCTTGCCTTCGGCTATGTGCTGACTAACGGCATCCTGCACCGCACCAATCTTGCCTATGGCGCGCTGTTCGCCTTTTGCGGGCAAACGATGATCCTCACCGCGGCATTCGGCTATCAGGCACTGTGGCTGACGCTGCTTGCATCGGTCGCGCTCGGCATAGTTGCGGCGTTTCTCTACGCGGCGCTGATCAGCCACGTTCTGTCACGAAGCATCTTCGAACCCTTGGCCGACCGCTCGCCCAATGCGATCGTGGTGACAACGCTCGGTATATTGCTGGTCTTGTCGGAAGCCAGCCGCATCGCCGCCAACACCCACGATCTGTGGTTGCCACCGATGCTGGCCCAGACCATCGTCTTCGCGCAGAGTGCCAGCTTCAAGGCGACGTTGACGCTGATCCAGTTGCTCGATTGCGCTGCCGTGCTGGCGGCCATTGCGCTGGCTGCGTGGGGCTTCACACATTCGAGCTTCGGCCGCAGTTGGCGCGCCGTTTCCGACGATCCCAAGGCTGCTGCGATGTGCGGTGTCGATGTCCGCGCGGTGTTTCGGCGTGCGGTGCTTTTCGGCGGCCTTTGCGCTGCGCTGGCCGGCGTGCTCGCCGGCTTCTACTACGGCAACATCAGCTTCGGCACCGGCCTGGTCTACGGGTTGAAGATCCTGTTCGTGACGGCAGTAGGCGGCTATCTTTCGCCGCTGCGGGCGGCACTGGGCGCCGCCGCTTTCGGCATGGCCGAATCGCTATGGGCCGGCTATTTCCCGCTCGAATGGCGCGATGCCTGGATGTACCTGTTCCTCGTCGCCATGCTTGTGCTGATCGGCGCCGGCCGCGACCAACAGAAGATCGCCTGAGCCGCACCCGACTTTGGTTGGTGAAAGAGCCGCATGTCCTTGGACATGCAAAGGACGCGGCAGCTTTTTTGCCGGTCGTCACCTCACAACTGTGTTTATGCGGGCAGGCCCGTGTTGACCCGCCGAACCACGCACTGCATACCGTTGGTCCACAGCGGCGCAACGGACAGGGAACCGCCGCGCTCTGACACAAGGGAGGAATGCATGGCAGGGCTTCTCGCTCTTTCCAGAACCATTGACCGTTTGAACGAATTCATCGGCAAATGGGTATCGTGGCTGATCCTGCTCGCAATTCTGGTAAGCGCCGCTAACGCCGTCATCCGCAAGCTGTTCGACATGTCCTCGAACGCCTGGCTGGAATTGCAGTGGTATCTGTTCGGCGCCGCCTTCATGCTGGCCGCCGCCTACACGCTGAAGCAGAACGACCATATCCGCATCGACATCGTCTACGGCATGTTCTCGCGCCGCGTGCAGCACTGGATCGACCTTTTCGGTCACGTCTTCTTCCTGATGCCGTTCGTGACATTGATGGTGGTCTATTTCGTTCCCTATGTGTCGCTGTCGTATCGCAGCGGCGAGATGTCGAACAATTCCGGCGGGCTGATCATCTGGCCGGCGAAGGCGATCCTGCTGGTCGGCTTTTTCCTGCTTGCGCTGCAGGGCATTTCCGAAATCATCAAGAAAATCGCCATCATGCGCGGTCATATGGACGATCCCACTCCATTCATATCGGTGCATGAACAGGCCGAGCTAGAAGCCAAGGCGCTCGTCGAAGAGGTGCGCTCGTGATCGAGTTCATCGCCCAGAACATGGCGCCGATCATGTTCGCCTCGCTGATCTTCTTCCTGCTGATCGGCTACCCCGTCGCCTTCTCGCTTGCCGCCAACGGCCTGATGTTCTTCTTCATCGGCGTGCTGCTGTCGCCATATTCGGGCGGCTCGATCAACCTCGCCTGGCCGTTGCTGCACGCGTTGCCGGACAATTTCTACGGCAGCCGGGTGATGTCGAACGACACGCTGCTGGCGATCCCGTTCTTCACCTTCATGGGCATCGTGCTCGAACGATCCGGCATGGCCGAAGACCTGCTCGACACGATCGGCCAGTTGTTCGGACCGGTTCGTGGTGGCCTGGCCTATGCCGTGATTTTCGTCGGCGCGCTGCTGGCCGCGACGACCGGCGTGGTGGCGGCTTCCGTCATTGCCATGGGGCTGATTTCGCTGCCGATCATGCTGCGCTACGGCTACGACCGGCGGCTGGCATCCGGCGTCATCGCAGCATCGGGCACGCTCGCCCAGATCATCCCGCCGTCACTGGTGCTGATCGTGCTGGCCGACCAGCTCGGCCGCTCGGTCGGCGATATGTACAAGGGGGCGCTGATCCCCGGGCTCATTTTGACCGGCATCTACATGCTCTACATCCTGCTCATGTCGATCGTCCGGCCGAAGTCGATGCCGGCACTGCCGCTGGAGGCCCGCACGCTCGGCCACGGTGTGCTGTCGCTGCTGGCGGCGCTGCTGGCGGCGGTGGTGGTTTCCTATGCCGCGTATCGCTACCTCGCGCCAAACCATGGCGGCAATGCCGATATCCTCGGCGCCACCATCGGCGTGATCTTCATCTATGTCGTGGCGATCATCGACCAGCGCCTGAAGATCAACCTGATGTCGAGGTTGGCACAGCAGGTGATCATCGTGCTGATCCCGCCACTGGCGCTGATCTTCCTGGTGCTGGGTACCATTTTCCTCGGCATCGCCACGCCGACGGAAGGCGGCGCCATGGGCGCCGTCGGCGCGCTGGCGATGGCGGCGATGAAGGGGCGGCTGTCGCTCGACGTGGTCAAGCAGGCGCTGGCCTCAACGACGCGGCTGTCGTCCTTCGTGCTGTTCATCCTGATCGGCGCGCGGGTGTTCTCGCTGACCTTCTACGGCGTCAATGGCCACATCTGGGTCGAGCACCTGTTGACGTCGCTGCCGGGCGGTGAAGTCGGTTTCCTGATTGGCGTCAACATCCTCGTCTTCGTGCTCGCCTTCTTCCTCGATTTCTTCGAGCTCGCCTTCATCATCGTGCCGCTTTTGGCGCCGGCGGCCGACAAGCTCGGCATCGACCTGATCTGGTTCGGCGTGCTGCTCGGGGTTAACATGCAGACCAGCTTCATGCATCCACCGTTCGGCTTCGCGCTGTTTTATCTGCGCTCGGTCGCCGCACGCGTGCCCTATCTCGACCGGCTCACCGGCAAACAGATCGCGCCCGTCACCACCGGGCAGATCTATTGGGGCGCAGTGCCGTTCGTCTGTATCCAGGTGATCATGATCGGCCTGACCATCGCCTTCCCGCAGATGGTGATGCACTACAAAGGCGCCGTCGTCGATCCAGCGACGATCGACATCAAGGTGCCGGAGATGCCCAGCCTGTCGCCGCTCGGCACGCCGCCGGCCGGTGGCAGCACGGCACCCGCTGCGCCCGGCGCGCAGGACCTGTCGCAGCCGCCAAGCTTCGACGAAAAGCCGCCCGCGAAACCGGCGGCACCGGCAACCGATCTGTCGCAACCACCGAGTTTCAATTGACGAAGGCCCGGCAGCCATGAAGGCGGTGCGACTGGAGCGAGTGGGCGGCCTCGCCGTGTGCGAGGTCGAGAAACCGACTGCCGGACCGGACGAGCTGCTGGTGCGGATCGAGGCGTGCGGCGTCTGCGGCACCGACCGGCATCTTTTCCATGGCGAATTCCCGTGCACGCCGCCGGTGACTCTCGGCCATGAATTCTCCGGCATCGTCGAGGCGATCGGACCTGCCGTATCCGGCTTTGCCGTCGGCGACCGCGTCACCGGCGATCCCAACATCGCCTGCGGCCGGTGCGCGCATTGCCAGGCCGGCCGGGTCAACCTCTGCGGCAATCTGCGTGCCATCGGCATCCATCGCGATGGCGGCTTTGCCGAATATCTTGCCCTGCCGCAGAAACAGGCTTTCGTCCTGCCAGGCGATCTGGCGCCGACGCATGGTGCGTTCTGCGAGCCGCTCGGCTGCTGCCTGCATGGCGTGGACCTTGCCGCGATCAGACCAGGTTCGTCGGTTGCCGTGCTCGGCGGCGGCGTGATCGGCCTGCTCACCGTTCAACTGGCAAAGCTCGCCGGTGCGACGACCATCATCCTGTCGACGCGCCAGGCCTCGCGGCGCGCCCTTGCCGAGGAACTTGGCGCAACGGCGACGGTCGATCCCAGCGCTTCCGACATCACCGACGCGATCGTCGGCCGGTCGGGTTTGATGCCGGGCGGCGTCGACGTGGTGTTCGAATGCGCCGGCGTGAAAGACACCGTCGAGCAGGCGATGCGGCTGGCCAAGGCGGGCGGCACAATTGTCGTCGTCGGCGTCATGCCGCAAGGCATGAAAGCGGCGTTCGAACCGTTCGACCTGCTGTTCCGCGAGTTGAAGGTCCTGGGCTCCTTCCTCAATCCCTTTACCCATCGCCGGGCCGCCGATCTCATCGCCTCGGGTGCGATCGAGGTAGACCGGCTGATATCGCGACAAGTCGACCTCGACGAGGCGGTGGCGATCATTGCCAACCCGTCGGCACCAGGTGAGGTCAAGGTCCTGGTAGTGCCTCAGGGCTGATCGATCGGGCCAGTTGCCACCGGCGGGGCGACCGGTTACAGAAACTACGCCGAAAAAGACATTGCCGGTTCGGTAGTCCGGCTCTTCCCGTCCTGAGCACGATGCTCGGGGAAGCCTGTTCGCCACATTACTTGTGGGAGAACCCGCGGCCGGCAAGCGAGGCGAAACTCGCGAGCCGGTCGGGTCACGTCCGGATTTTCGGATGTAGCGGTCCCGCCGGTTTGCGCTCTTCGGTCGAAGCCTGTCCGCATTCAACCCGTGGCAGGAGACGCATCATGAAACTGAACCACATAAATCTCGTCACCACCGAAGTTGCCGGCCTTGCCCGCTTCTTCACCAGCCATTTCGGCTTTGAATTTGTCGCCGTGCGCGGCAAGGACGCCTTCGCGGTTCTGCGTGGCATCGATGGCTTCATCCTCAATCTGATGAAGCCGGGGAAAGGCGAGCCCGCCAGCTATCCGGACGGCTTTCACGTTGGCTTCTTCGTCGGCAAGCCGGAGTTTGTGCATGCAAAGCGAGCCGGGCTTGCCGATGCCGGCCTGCAACCGGGCGAGGTCCAGCAGCTAATGCGCGGCCGCATCCAGTCGACGACGTTCTATTGCCATGCGCCGGGTGGAGTACTGGTCGAAGTCAGTGCGTCCGAAGGCTGACAGGGAAGGACCGCGGGGCGTGGCTCGCGGTCCTTTGACGAGATCCATCAAACGCCTGGAGCGGAATGCATTCAAACCAAACGGGACATCCGCTTTGTTTTAGCCCTTTTCTGCGACGCCGAGTGGAGCCACTCGGCGTCGCAGAATATTCTAGAGCTTGCCGTTGCGCTGCTGGACCATCATGAAGGTGTCGTAATTGTACTCGGCCACCTGCGCCCAGAGATAATGCTCCTTGCGGAACGCCTTGATCGAGTCCCAGATCTTCTTGAACGGCGCGTTCGAGGCTTCCATCTCGGCATAGACTTCGTTGGCCTTTTCGAAACAGGCGGCCATGATCTCCTGGCTGAACGGGCTCAACTTGGCGCCGCCGGCAACCAGCCGCTTCACCGCCGCCGGGTTGAGGTAGTCGTATTTCTGCAGCATGTTGGCGTCGGCCGCTTGGGCGGCAGTGTGCACCAGCGACTTGTAAGCCGGCGAAAGTTCGTCGTATTTCGCCTTGTTGAACATCAGATGGACGGTCGGTCCACCTTCCCACCAGCCGGGATAGTAGTAATAGGGCGCAACCTTGTAGAAGCCGAGCTTCTCGTCGTCGTAGGGGCCAACCCATTCGGCGGCGTCGATCGTGCCTTTTTCCAGCGCCGGATAAATGTCGCCACCGGCGATCTGCTGCGGAACTACGCCGAGCCTTTGCACCACTTTGCCGGCAAAACCACCGATACGCATCTTGAGGCCGGAAAGGTCGGCGACCGTTTTGATCTCCTTGCGGAACCAGCCGCCCATCTGCACGCCGGTATTGCCGCCCGGCAGCCCGAACAGACCCTGCGTCGCCAGGAACTCGTTGAACAGATCGATGCCGCCGCCATGATAGTGCCAGGCGTTTATGCCGCGCGCGTTGAGCGAAAACGGAACCGCCGCCCCCAGCGCCCAAGTCGGGTCCTTGCCCCAGTAATAGTATGCCACCGTATGGCAGGCCTCGACGGTGCCGGCAGTGGTGGCGTCGGCGGCCTGCAGGCCGGGAACGAGTTCGCCGGCGGCGAAGACCTGGACCTGGAAGTTGCCGTCGGTCGCCTCCGACAGCATCTTGGAAAACACTTCGGCGCCACCATAGATCGTATCGAGCGACTTCGGGAAGGACGACGCCAGCCGCCAGGTCACTTTCGGGTTGGACTGGGCGATGGCCGGCGCAGCAAGTGTCGCGGCAGCGGCCGCGGCGCCGAAACCGGTGGTGCCGGCCTTGCGGATGAACGAACGACGATCCATGAAGTTCCTCCCTTTTGGATCAACTGACCGACATTCAGGACGCTTCGGGGCCCGGATCGGCTTCGAGCCCGACAATACACAGGCAAGGAGTCGAGTCCAGCGTGGCAGCCCGGTTTGAGTGGCGCATTTCGGGGAAATTCACGGCGTTGGGGCAGATCTTGCAACTATAGTCTAAGGTCGATTAACTGGCCTACGCGACACGCCGAAACTTGCCATGGAAATGCGCCTTCGGATCGCCTATTTTGCAGGCAGATAATTCGTTGCACCCGATGGGATCCGGACCAAATGCACCAGCCGCTCGTCGCCATATCGACCGACGTCCGCCAGTTCGACAATTACATCTGGCATGCCGCGCCACAGCAATATCTTGAAGCGGCGCTTTCGGGTGCAGGCGTGTTCCCGCTGCTGGTACCGTCCTTCGGCGACCGGCTCGACTTCGATGAACTGCTTTCCGCCGTCGACGGCGTCATGGTCACCGGTTCGAAGTCCAACGTTCATCCCTCGCTCTATGGCGGTGACGCCAGCGAAGCCAATGGTCCTTACGACTCCGCCCGCGACGCGACGACGTTGCCACTGATCCGCCGGGCGGTGGAGCGCGGGGTACCGCTGCTCGCCATCTGCCGCGGAATCCAGGAGATGAATGTGGCACTGGGCGGCACGCTGGCGACCGAAATCCAGGAACGCGTCGGTTCGCTCGACCATCGTGCGCCGGCAAGCGACAATCAGGACGAACGCTTCGCCATCCGCCAGAGCGTGTCGATAAAACCCGGCAGCTGCCTGGCCGGGGTCTTCGGCGCCGGCGACATCCTGGTCAATTCGGTGCATCGCCAGGCCATCGATCGGCTTGGCCCGAAGCTGCAGGTCGAAGCGGTCGCCGCCGACGGCACTGTCGAGGCGGTTTCGGTCAAGGACGCCCGCGCCTTCGCTGTTGGCGTGCAGTGGCATCCAGAGTACTGGGTCGAATCTGACAACATCTCGGCAAAGATTTTCCGCGCCTTCGGCGACGCTGTACGTCTGCATCAGGCGGCGAAATCGGGCGCGCGCGCAGCGGCAGAATAGCGCTCGTCAGTTGCCGGCCGACGCCAGCGATAGCAGCGGCAGCGCCGGCGCGTAGGATTCGTAACCGTCGCCATCGGCGACTGAGAACATGACGATTGGATCGGTGCCGTTGGCGCTGAATGTGACCGTGCCGTCATTCTGCTCTCGCCAGAACTTCGCCTGCTCGACACCGGGCAACACCCGGCGGCAATTCGCGGCGACCGTCAACAGCGACAAGCCTTGCGAAATCTCGGCGCCACGGCTGACCGCACAAGACGCCTCGTCACCATGGGCTACCAGCCGGTAGTTGCCGGATGAAGGTGGTGACTCACTGGCTGCACGGCTTTCACCGCTACCGGCATAAAACAGCTGGACGCTGCCGAACAGCACAGCAACCGCCATCAATGCAGGAAGCGTTTTCATCCTGTTTCTCCGCGCATTTCAAGCGCGCCGCGTTCGAAGAGATCAGGAGGCGCGCTTCATCTTGCTGTCATGTGCTGTCAGGCGGACAGACACTAGGAAGGGACCAGAATGATTCCGAAGGGTTAAGCTGAAGTTAATAGATATGGCAGCCCGCTTACGGCCTTGCCTTGACATTTGCCGTCTCCGGCACCGGCGTCAGTGCCTTGCGCTGCGAAAACCACGAGACCAGATTGTCGACGCATAGGTCCGCCATGGCGCGGCGGGTGTGCTGCGAGGCGGAGCCGACATGTGGCAAAAGCGAGGTGTTGGGCGCGGCAAGCAACGCCGCTGGCACATTCGGCTCGTCGGCAAAGACGTCTAGCCCGGCAGCGGCGATGCTGCCGCTGGCAAGTGCGGCGGCAAGGGCTGGCTCGTCGACCGTGCTGCCCCGGCCGATATTGACGAAGACGCCGTTCGGCCCAAGAGCCGAGAGGATTTCGGCATTGACTGCCCTTTCCGTCGCGGCCCCGCCGGGCGCCACCGAGATCAGTGTGTCGACCGCCTCGGCGAGACCTTTCAGCGTCGGGTGATAGTCATAGGACAGGCCTTCGACGCGGCGCCGGTTGTGGTAGGCGATGGGCAGCCCGAAAGCGTCGAGCCGGCGGGCAATGGCGAGGCCGATGCGGCCCATGCCAAAGATACCGACATGGCGCCCGCGCAGGGTCAGCCGGCTCAGCGGATAGTTGCCTTTGCGCAGCCAACTTCCGTCGCGCAGCCAGGCCTCGGCGCGCGGCAGTTCGCGGATGGTGTTGATCAGCAAGCCGAGCGCCGTATCGGCGACCTCTTCGGTCAGCACATCCGGGGTGTTGGTGACCATGATGCCGCGCTGTACGGCGTGGCGGACATCGACAGAATCATAGCCGACGCCGAAATTGGCGATGATCTCGAGCTTTGGCAGCGCGTCCATCAACGCGGCGCTTATGCCGCCGAAGGCGGCTATGCCGCGCACCGTACGGCGCATGTCGTCGGTGACCAGCGACGGATCGGCGCCTTCGATCCGGACGCGGCTGAACGCCCCGTCGATGCGGCCGACCGCATGGTCGTTGAACTGGCCCGGCACCAGAATGGCGACAGCTTGCTGTTCGGTTTTTGTCATGCACGTTCCACCGGTTTGCCGGTCGACTGGCGCACATGCAGTTCCGGCTTGATCAGTTCCTGCGACGGCCGCACCGTCTGTCCGTTGAGTTTGTCGAGCAGCGCGCTGGCGGCGCGGCGGCCAACCTCGCGCTGGCCGTTCCAGACCGTGGTCAGTGCCGGCGTCGCGATCGCCGCTTCCTCGAGGTCGTCATAGCCGGTAACGGAGATGTCGATGCCCGGCACCAGCCCCGCGCGCGCAATGCCGTTCATCAGGCCGATGGCGACGAGGTCGTTCCAGCAGCAGGCCGCGGTAGGCCTGTCTTTCAGCGCCAAGAACTGCCCGGCAGCCTCGAAGCCGGCCTGCTTGGTGCGCGGGCCGGCGATACGCCATGACGGCCTGACCTCGAGCCCTGCCGCCTCCATGGCGTTGACATATCCCTGATAACGGTCGCGGCCGGTCGACGTCTGGTCGGTACCGCCGATCATGGCGATGCGCTTGTGGCCAAGCGAGATCAGATGATTGGTAGCAAGCCCGGTGCCATAGGCATCGTCGCCGCGAAACACCGGCACGTCGGCACCTTCGACGGTGCGTGCAATCAGCACTGCCGGGAGACCGTTCTCCTCGGCCATGATTATGTCTTCGGGCGGTGTGCCGATGGCCGGCGACATGATGACGCCGTCAGCGCCGAGCTGCAGAAGCGTGTCGATGAAGGTGCGCTGTTTCTCGAGTTGGTCGTAGTGGTTCGACAGGATGAAGGTCTGCCGGCTGCGGTCGAGTTCGCTCTCGATCGAACGCAGTATCTCGGCAAAGAACGGGTTCATGATGTCGTGGACGACGACGCCGACAATGCCCGAGCGTGAGGTGCGAAGGCTGGCGGCGCGGCGGTTGTAGATATAGCCGATGGCGCGTGCATGTTCCTTGATACGGTCGCGGGTGCCGCCGGCGACCAGCGGGCTGTCGCGCAAGGCCAGCGAGACCGTGGCCGTGGACACGCCGAGCGCATCCGCGATGGTCGAAAGCTTGATCTTCTGTGCCAGCGCCCTGCGCTCCCGAAGCAATTTAAACTGTTTAAAGGCCGGCTCTTATGCCATCGATCCCGAGCAAATCAAAGTTTTTTTGCCAGCGCTTCCGCCTCCGCGTCCAGCGTCGCGCGGTTGTGCAAGCGAAGCCGGTGCTCGCGGTGGACGATGTAGAGGCCGCTGGCGACGATGACGGTGGCACCGACCAGCGTCCAGCGGTCGGGAAACTGGTTGAAGACGATCAGGCCGGAGATGATCATCCAGATCATCTGCGAATAGGGATAGGGAGCCAGGGCCGTGGTGGTGGCAAGGCGATAGGCCTGCACAAGAAGCCAATGGCCGATGGCGCCGAAGACGCCAAGCATCAGCAATATGAACCAGTGCCAGCCATCCTGCGGCAGCGAAAGCGAAAACGGCAGTGTCGGCAGCAGCAGCACGGCCGGCGCCAGCGCCGAAAACAGGATGAGACTTTCCGAGGTTTCCGTCGCCGACATACGGCGCGTCATGATGACGTAGAAACTGTTCGATAGCATCGAGCCGAGCGCAAAGAGATGGCCGACGCCAAAAACCCCGATGCCCGGCCGGGTGATGATGAGGACGCCGACAAAGCCGCTCATGATCGCCAGCCAGCGCCGCCAGCCGGCCCATTCGCCGAGCAACGGACCGGCAAGCGCGGTGATCACCATCGGGCCGAAGAAGTAGATCGAGGTGGTTTCCGCCAGCTGCAGCGTCCGCAGCGCCAGAATGTTGAACATGGTCGATCCGAACAGGAGCAGACCGCGCGTGAGATGCGCCGGCAGGTTGGCGGGACGAAAACGCAACGGCTCACGCCATCCGCGCAGAAAGACGCCGACAAGCAGGACATGGACCGCGAAGCGGGTCCAGGCGACGATCAGCGCCGAGACGCCAGCCAGCACAAGGTACTTGCTGCTGGTGTCGAGGAAGGTGAAAAACACATAGACGGAAAGCATGCACAGGATCGCCGCCGGCGACGTCGCGCTTTCGTCTTGTCTTGGGGGAGCATTCAATTTCAGGCCGGACGGGAAGCAAGGCAGTCCCTCACCAATGCGGGAATTGTCGCCAGCGGGCAAGCCAAAAGAGGCTGGCACACCGACAGGCGACGACAGGCTCAGTTTTGTTCCTGGTGGCCGGAGAGTCAGGTGTGCATGCGGGCACCCTTGGTGATCTTGTCGACGAGCTTCTTTTCGGCGCGAAGCGCGATGCCGACCACCTTGGCATCCTCCGGCGCAAATTCGGCAAAGACGGCACGGTTGGCCAGATCGTACCCAGTCGAAAACATTTCCTCGACATAGAGCGAAACCGTCACACCACGCTCCAGCGCCCGCCGCTGGATCGTTCCGAGCGCCTGGCCGTCTGCCGAAAGCACGATGACCGGCTGGATCGATAGCGGGTTGTAGATATTGCCGGCGCGGTCACGGTAGGGCTCGCCGATGAGGTCGGGAAACTGCGCGACGATGCCGCTGGTCAGAAAGGCGGTGACGTTGAGCTTCTGCCAGACGGGAAGATCGTCCCTGAGCACGATTGCAAATTTCGTATCGAACATGCGACAGTTTCCAATCCGAAAGGGGGCCAATCCGAGGCTGCGAGTGAAGCGATGCCGCACGGTCTAGACGGGGAAGCCTTTCAGGGTCTTGGACGTTTGTGCGTGGATGCAGCCGAGAACTGCATCGTATCGGCACCCGGTACTGCCGGCATGGAACGCATCGAGGCCCGGTTCCACGGCAACGCCTTCGATCTCCATCGCCACGACACCTATGCAATCGGGGTGACGCTTTATGGCGTACAGAGCTTCCGCTATCGCGGCGCGACGCATCAGAGCCTGCCTGGCCAGATCATTATCCTTCATCCCGACGAAATGCACGATGGCGGCGCCGGCACAGAAGACGGCTTGCGATACAGAATGCTGTATTTGGAGCCGTCCCTGATGCTCGATTGTCTCGGCGGCGGATCACTGCCATTCGTCGGGAATGCCGTGGTGACAGACCGCGATCTCCGCGCGACGCTGCTTTCGGCGCTCGGGCCGCTGAATCAGGAACTGGACGAGCTGTTTGTCGTCGATTTCATGACGCAGCTTATGCAAAGCCTGGCCCGGCACGCCGGTCGGCCGGGGAAACCGGTTGCGAAAACTGCGTGGCGCGCCGCCAGCCTAGCGCGCGACTATCTGGAGGAAAATGTCGCGCGGATTGTACGTTCGGATGAATTGGAGGCGATCACCGGATTGGACCGTTATGCCCTGTCGCGGCATTTCCGCGCCACCTTCTCGACCAGCCCGCACCGGTTCTTGTTGATGCGCCGGCTTCAGCGAGCCCGTCGGATGATCGAAGCCGACGAGCCGCTGGCGCAAATCGCCATCGCAGCCGGCTTCAGTGACCAAAGCCATTTCAATCGGCATTTCAAGAAGGCGTTCGGCGTCACACCCGGACGCTGGTCGGCACTGACGCGGCGGCCGTCAGCGGCGAACGCGTGACCTATTCAAGGATCTTGTCCTCGATATCCAGTTCGTCATCGGGGAGCACCATTTCGCCGTTCGAAAGATTCGCTTCGACACGTGCAAGCAGCTTGAACAGCGATTTCTGATCCTTCTTGTCGAGACCCTTCAATGCCTGCTTTTCGGTCTTCTTCACCGATTTCTCGATGGCGTGGATGATTTCGCGGCCGGTGTCGGTGAGGAAAATATGAGCCTGGCGGGCATCGGCGGAGGAGGCGCGCTTTTCCAGAAAACCCTGTGCCTGCAGCCGGTTGATGGTCTTGGTGATGGTCGGCGGACGCACGCCGAGGCGGCCGGCAAGATTGCCGGGCGTCTGCCCGTCCTCGCGATCGAGCGCCAGCATGATCTGGTCCTGGCCGGCATAGAAGCCATGCGCCAGAAGCCGGGCGGCGAGCGCCGTGCGCGCCAGCCGCGCCGCCGAATGCAGCCGGCTCATTGTTGCAGTCTTGTCCGCCTTGGCCATGCTCATTCCTCCTCGGCCGAACCGGTGCGGACAGCATAGAAGCAGGCCGCCGATTGGCAATGACGATCGAAAACATTCCGGCTCGGAAAATAGCTTTGCCGGCAAGCATCGCGGTGTTCGCCGTGGCTAAATGCCAGATGTTTATTTCAGTTAGATGACAAACGACTTTCCGCGACGGCTGGATGGCGACGTGACGAGGTGTCCTCAACCGGCCCTCACCGCGACCACCGTCAAGGCCTGATAGGCGTCCGCCATTTCCCGCAGCGCTGCCTGCGACGGCGGCCCGGCCTGCCGCGCAATGCCGTCCCGCATGTTCGATGTATCGCGTTTGCCGGGGCGATCGTTATAGGGCGCGACGGTGGCGAATATCTGCTCGCTCAAGCTGTCGGGGAAGAACATCTGGCCGGTCATTGCCGAGCGGTCGTCGGGGAAGATCTTGAAATGGATGTGGGTGGTGCGGCCGCGATACCAGCCGGGATAGATGGTGGCGAAAGAAGCGATGCCGCTTCCATCGCTTCTCTGCCAGCCGCGCAGAAAGCTCTGGCCGGACGTGTCGATATCCTGCCCGTCGCCCTGTCCGGGATAGCCGGAATAGGCGCCCTGGGCGTCGCAATGCCAGATATCGACGCGTGCGCCGGGAAGCGGCCGGCAGGCGGCGTCGACGATTTGCAGCCGCACATTGAGGGCGACGCCCTTCTTGCCCTCGGTGATATCGGCGCGTTCGAGCTTCGGGTCGAAATAGAACGGTCCTTCGGTGACCTCGGGCGTCATGGTGCAGACGCCGGCACCGGCTTCGAACAAAGCAAGCCCGGCATAGGGCGAGACCTGCCCGGCCCTTACGCCGGCGGGCAGGAATATGCCGCCCGTGGTGACCGCTACAAGACCGAGAGCCTGCCGCCGGCTTAATGGCAAGGACTTGTCGGACATCTGGCGCCTCCTCAGTGCGAACAACCCCTCGCCCTATCTAGGCCCCACCGCCAGCCCGCGCCAATGAACGTTCGGCAATGTGAGGAAAGTTCGGCAATACCGGCCTCTTTGGCCCATCGGTTTGCCTCGTGCAAAAGCCGAGCACACATCCTATATGGAGCCGACAATCCCTATTCGAGGCACAATATGAGCGACGCACAGACGCAGATCCCCGTTACCGTCCTTACCGGCTATCTCGGCGCCGGCAAGACGACACTGCTCAACCGCATCCTTTCGGAAAACCATGGCAAGCGCTACGCCGTCATCGTCAATGAGTTCGGCGAGATCGGCATCGACAACGAGTTGATCGTGGAATCCGACGAGGAAATCTACGAGATGAACAATGGCTGCATCTGCTGCACCGTGCGCGGCGACCTGATCCGCGTCGTCGAAGGTCTGATGCGCAGGCCCGGCCGCTTCGACGCCATCGTCGTCGAGACCACAGGCCTCGCCGATCCCGTGCCGGTAGCGCAAACCTTCTTCATGGACGACGATGTGCGTTCCAAGACCAGGCTCGATGCGGTGGTGGCGCTGGTCGACGCCAAGCACCTGCCGCTGCGCCTCAAGGATTCCCGCGAGGCCGAGGACCAGATCGCCTTTGCCGATGTCGTCGTGCTCAACAAGACCGACCTGGTCACCCCCGAAGAGCTGAGCAAGGTGGAGGCGACGATCCGCGCCATCAACCCGGCGGCACGCATCCATCGCACCACACGCGCCGGCGTGGCGCTGTCCGAGGTGCTCGATCGCGGTGCGTTCGACCTGTCCCGGGCGCTGGAGAACGATCCGCACTTCCTCGAGGCGCATGACGATCACGACCATCATGATCATGATCACCATGATCACGAGGGCCATGATCATCACGATCATGACGGGCATGACCATCATCACGCGCACCCTTCCGACATCCATGATGTGACGGTGCAGTCGGTGTCGCTGCGCGGCGGCGAGATGGACCCGAAAAAGTTCTTCCCGTGGATCGAGAAGGTCACCCAAATGGAAGGCCCGAACATCCTGCGGCTGAAAGGTATCATCGCGCTGAAAGGCGATGACGAGCGCTATGTCATCCAGGGCGTGCACATGATCATCGAAGGCGACCACCAACGCGCCTGGAAGGACGGCGAGAAGCACGAGAGCCGGCTGGTGTTCATCGGCCGCGAACTCGACGCCGAGCGGCTGAAGACAAGCTTCCAGGCCTGCCACGCCGCTTGATTTAGCTGCCCTTTCCCCCTTCTCCCCTTGTGGACCTGTTGCGCAGTCATGAGCAAAAGCTTGCGGCGGCGGGGTTGCGGCGGTTGTTCGCTTGTTTGCGGGGGATTTGACGTCTTGTTTGGGGTTTCAGGCGG
>NZ_JAMYNH010000035.1:0-40743 GCF_040318975.1 Mesorhizobium sp. M0983
ATCACGGCACCGACCGAGATGTCGAGTTCCCCGGCGATCATCAGCAACCCTATCGGCAGCGCGATGATCCCGATCTCAGACGCGATGTTCAACCAGCTGGCCGGCTGCCGACATGAAGGCACTTCCCCCGAACAGGCCAAAGAAAAGCAGAACTGCGACCAGGCCGAGGAACGAGCCCGACTCTGGTCGACGCGCCAGCCGGCCGAGGGCTAGTCGGGACCGCGTGCGGTTCGGCACCGGGGTTAATGTGGACGTCACGGGATGTGCCATTAGGGTAATCCGCGAGCAAGCGGCCGGCCACGATGGAGCCGCCGCAGAGAAGGGAGGAATGGCCGCCCGCGTTTCAAGCGAGGGCGGCCATCAGTGAAAAGGGGCTATCGCGTCCCGGCCTTCACGCCGGCGATGGTTGCATCGACGGAAGCCTTGTCGATGATGCCGGGTCCAGTCAGAATCTCACGAGTGGGCACGGTGAGGCCGTAGTTTACATTGCCGTTCAGGATCGCCACGGCGAGGTAGCCCTGCAGGTAGCCTTGCTGATCAATCGCGCAGGCCTGTTTCCCATCCTTGATGTTGTTCAGGATGGTCTCGTCGAAGTTGATGCCGCATAGACGAACCTTATCACTTTTTCCGGCCTGGGTGAGGCCGTTCATGGCGGAATTGGCGTCAACGTTACCGATGGTGAACACGGCGGTCACGTCCGAGTGCTGCAGCAAATAAGCCTTCACAGCCTGCGCGACAGCTGTAGCTGAACCGAACGACGTGGCGGGCAAGGGCAACACGTCGGCCTCGCCGCCGCCATTCTTCATCCCCTCTTTGAAGCCACCACAATAAGCTTCGATATTGGCTGCACCCGGGAGGGTGTTAATGCAGACGCCTTTCTTGCTGCCGGCTTTGGCCAGGTACTCGCCGCCCGCGACGCCACCCTTGTAGTCGTCAGAGCCGACGTAGTTCAGCGCGCCGAGGCGATCGGCCGCCTTCAACCCGCCAGCATTGTAGATGACCAGCGGAATGCCGGCATCCTTGACGGCCTTGAACGCAGGATCCATTGCTTCTGGCACCCAGTCCGGACCGACAATGGCATCGGCTTTCTGGTCGATTGCCTGCCGGATCAGCTCGGCAGCGTCCACACCCAGATTGTCATAGTTCTGGGGACCGAGCCAGGTGACCTTACCGCCCTGGGCCTCGACCACCTTGCCGGCGTCTTCGGCACCCCGCTTGACGATCGACCAAAACGGATCGTCCGGCTTGCCGCCGATCACGAAGATGTTGGCGGCAAGTGTCACCCCGGTGCTGAATGCAGTCAAAACCGTTGCCGATATGAGTGTCTTTAAAAGCTTCACAGTAGTCCTCCCAGGTTTCACCCGCCCTGCAGGTGTTCAATTAAGTTCTGCTGCCCCGCGCCCTCTCCTCATAGGCGCTGATGCCTCTCCGTCACTCCGCCGGCATACCCGAGCCTGCGCCACGGGCTTGCTGTTTGGCGCGTAGCTTCTCCTTCTTTTTGAGGAAGCGCGCCTTCATCGCGTCGTCGGCCTCCTTGCTACCGTCGTGCCAGGTACCGAACAGCTTATCGAGCGGCACGAGACCGTCTCCGCCGTAGTTCACCTCGAAGTACTTGTGGTGCAGGTAATGCACATAAGAATGGCTATCGAGATTCAACTTGTCGGTCAGTTCAAACGTTTCGAAGCCAAGATGACCGTTGACCGCGCCAAAGCCGGCGCCGTGCAGCGTGAAATAGGCGCAGACCGGGTTGGATGGGATCAGCAGGTGCAGCCACGCCTCGGCGTGATACAGGAAGCCTTCCACGGGGTGCATGGAAAGAGACGACCATGGGCTGGGATTGATCGAATTGTGGTGAACCGAATGGACCCACTTATAGACAGGTGGCCAGTGGATCGCGCGGTGCAGCAGAAAGAAATAAACCTCGTGAACAAACGGCGCGAGCAGCACCAAGAAAGACAAGTAGAGCCAATTGGTCGTCCAGGGCAGCCAGACCGCCCAGCTGTTGGCGTAGACCCACAGCATCACGATCTCGACCACCGTCCACAGCGGGATGGTGACAAAGAAGGACCGCAGGAAATTGTCTAGGTTCTGGCGCTGGAACCAGAAAACGTCGGACGGCACATCAGATGGAAATTTGGCATTGTATTTGAAGCGCGTGCCCTGCCGACGATGAACGTAGAAGCGCAGTTCGAAGAAGCCATAAAACAGGAAAATGCCGGCGGCGTTCAGACCGTAAAGCCAAAAATAGTTGAGCAGCGACAAGCTTGCCAGGCTCTGCCAGTTCGGGATGAGAAAATTCACCCAGAGGAGCGATGTGGCGATGTGGAAAGCATTCCACGGCCAAAAAAATTCAGGGAGCCAGGCGATGACCTTTCTTGCATTGAACGGACGATGCCACAACGGCGCCGGTTCGGCGCGGCGGTGCGGCGCCCAATTGCCGCGCTTGTCGCGTGTCCCATACTGAAGGTCATCCATCGTAACAGCACCTCCGTGCCCGGATCAGTCTTGAGCGTGGATCTAGCCGCCGGGAGCCATCATCCGATCACACCCTAGCTGGCACATTTCATATCGGAGGGTTGATATTTGTAGTAGTCGAAAATAATATCAAAATGATATTTGTATCATTTAAGCTCAATCATCATGATACAAACGAAGGTGAGGTTCATGACTCGGCCGACAATTCGCGATCTCGCTATCGCCGCAGGCGTATCCACAGCGACCGTAAACAGAATTCTGAATGGGACCGTTTCCGTGCGCCCGAAAACTGTTCAACGCGTTCAAAGCGCTGCGGCGGAAATAGGATTTTACGGCATCGGTGCGATTGACAACCGGGCCCGTCAGCTATCGCCACAATACCGATTGGGGTTCCTGCTGCAGCAGTCCACTCGCGATCTCTACCAGCTGTTCGGCAAGAAAATCGTTGCCGCCTGTCGCGATCGCCGGGACGAGGTGATCGAGCCGGTTATCGACTTTGTGGATCTGCTTACACCGGAGACTATCTCGAGCCGCCTCGTCGCGCTCGGCGAGTCGTGCGACGCTGTCGCTGTAGTCGCCGCAGATCATCCGATCATTGGCCAGGCCATCCGTTCTCTGAAGGAGATCGGGAAACCCGTCATCTCTTACATTACCGACCAATCAGCGCCGGAACGGGCGGCGTATGTAGGCACAGACAACTGGAAGCTGGGGCGCACCGCAGCCTTCCTGATCACCCAGACCACACATGGCCCTGGTCGCATCGCGGTGTTCATAGGGAACCACCGGTATCAATGCCAGGACGTCGCAGACGCCAGCTTCCGGTCCTATTTGCGCGAGCATGCTCCGCGGCTGATAGTGGAGGAAAGTCGTCCGACCCATGAGGAATCGAGTGAGGCGTACCGCATGGTGGCCGAGTTGCTGAAGGCGACTGACGACCTTGTGGGCATTCTGATCGTCGGCGGCGGAATAACCGGCGTCCTCCGTGCGCTAAGGGAGGCAACTCTCGAGCAGCGTTCGGGGATCAAGCTGGTTTGCCGTGATATTGGACCCGAAACCCGAAAGGGACTGTCTGAAGGGTTGATCACTGCAGCTCTCTGTCATCCGCTCGACGCAACCTCGGCCCTTCTTGTCCAAACCATGATTGATGTCATTGGACCACAAGCACCGTTCGCCACCCTTCAGCGATCAATTCCTTTCGAAATAGTCACGCCGGAAAATATCTAAGGCAAATGTCAGCTAGGGGTCGCCCGTCGGGCGTTCTGCGACCCATAGGAATGTCCGTTTTCAGCTCACGCGCAAGCCGACCTCAACGTCCATCATCGCCTAGGCCGTTCAATGGCGGCTTCGGGTCACGACGATCAGTCCGCGGTGACGGCGCCGGCATTCTCCTTCGGTCTCGATCCGATGGGGCCGCGGGTGCAACAAGCTGTTGCACAACTCTGCTACCTATAAAACCCATGCCTGACCCGAACTACCTCACCCCTGAAGAAGTCATCGCTCGCTACCGCGGACAGCTGAGCGAAGGGACTCTTCGCAACTGGCGTTGCATGCGGATCGGGCCATCGTTCCTCAAAATCGGCAAAGCAATCCTCTACCCGAGCGGCGAGTTGGATCGCTGGGACAAATCGATCCTCGTTATCTGCAGGCCCGCACGCAAACTACCGCTCGAAAAGGCGTCTCCACCAGAGTAGTAGAGAGGCCGTTCAGCCGTCCCGAGCACTAGCGAGAAAAGATGAGTGTTCGGAATCCGTGGTTGATCGGGACGTCAGGATACTGAGCAAATGCGACCATTCCCGAGCGTGGAAGATCACAAGTGGTCACTCGGCACATACCCCAGTTAACGACCCCTGCCCTCCAAGGTTGGCACACAAGCATTTGATAAATCTGATGATTCCGCCCTTGGTGTGTTGACGCATAATGATCCCGCTCCATACCCGTCGGCCATGCTGGATTACGCTGTGTCACGCCTCAATCAAAATTGACTTTGGAACGCGTGACTAGAGCATCTCTGTCGCGCACGTCAAACTGGCGCGCGACGGAAAGTAGCCAGTTGTCCTGCGAGGGTATTATTGGGGAGAGAAATGCGCCCTTCCCTGCCCTCAATGCAACGTCGATTTCACGCCCCCGCCTGCGATCACGACTGATATTGGGCCGAAACCGGAAACCGCGGCTTTCGAAAGGCGAAAGCGAGTAAGCAGCCGAAGGGCCAACGGCTCTGTTCGATCAACCTGTCCGTTTCAGATCCTGATGGCGTGCCCGCGCAGCAATGAGCAGCATCGTCTCGTCGTTCATGCCGCTCTGGAAAAGCCGGACAAGATCAACTTGAAACGGTTTTTGATCGAGATGATTGTCCAAGCTGCAGATTTTCCAGCGGCCAGCTTCGATTCCGTAGCAGGCGACTGCGCCGATAAATCTGGAGCCCGAATACTCTTCAATGTTCGCGTTGACAGCCATGCGGATGTTCAGCGAGTTGTCGCGATCGCTAGCAAATCGGACGGGGCGATGACTCCTCTGCTTCTGCTGTTGGATCGTAGGGGGACGTCGACCAAGATCCATGAGGTGCGGTGCGCGCATCCGAGCCGTTGCTGCCTGCGGAGGATACAGAGGACGCGAAGATTCTCCAGCACTACGGTGAGGCTCACGAAGCGGATTATCTCAACACGCCTTGCCTGCCTCGAAGGCACGTGCCGCGCGCCGAGCAAGAGATCGCCAGCAAACCGATGATGCTCCGACTCCGAGAGAGGAGCGCCATGGCCGCTGAACTCGGATATCCAAATAATTAAACCCTTATTGGTCAGCTCGCGGCCGCAGCTTGACCGCGGCCGTCCGGCAAAACGACCAAAGTGCGGTGCCGCTGGTTGAGTTGAGCCAGAGCGGAGGCGTTCCCCACCGCTCTGTTCTATACTGTCTCATCCAGCGCAAGGATTCGGCGTGGGTATTCCTGAGAGCGTGAAGAAAGCTGCCGAGCAGGCGTCGGGTATTGCGCGACCGAGAAAGCAAGAACTCGCCGAACTGGTGAAGGTAAAGAAGCCACTTGAGTTTCGGTTCAAGGATGATGGCCTCGTGCCGAACCACCCGTGCTGGCCATTTATGATCTATTGTGGGGCGGTGAAGCCGATGGAGCAATTCGACTCCGCGGCCGTGCTGGAAGAGCTTCCGAGGCCAATGGTTGGCGTGACAGCTGGCGGGACGGCATCTACCACTACGTTCATTACCATTCGCGCAGACATGAGGTGCTTGGAGTTGCGAGCGGAACCGGCAGGGTTTCGGGCACTAGAAACGATACGCAAGATTGGCCGTCCACGGAAGGATCCGGTCTATGGGAGCAAAGCCCCGCTACTCTCAGTGTGGAAAAATGAACCTTGAAGACGAAGTCCGCCACGTTTCCGAAGACGTCAACGATGCTGTACTGGGCGATGTTGTGCGGGCGCTGCACCGTCGGGTGCAGATCGTTCACGATTTCGACATCCCCTACATTGCCGGCTACAGCAAAGATGGCAAGACGATTTATATCGATCGCCATATGCCGCGCACTATGGATTGGAAATCGGCCAAGTTCGGCTTGCCCCATTTCTGCTAACGCACGAGATCGTTGAAAAGGCCCTCCTAGACGAACTCGGGCTTCATTATCTGCACGCGCATCAAATCGCCCTTCGGGCCGAACGCGATGCGGTGAAGGCGGCGGGTGTTGGCTGGTCCGCTTACCAGGCCGTCAACAAAAAGAACGAGAAACCGATCTCCGAAGAGAAGCTCAAGAAGATCCCGAAGGATCTTGACCTGACCCCCTACCGCGACATGAGGGACTTCTCAACGCTAGAGCGTCTGCTGAAGGCGCAAAGCTAGTCGGGCAAGCCGATATTTCGCGCTTTGGCAGTTCTACGACCGCCGCCTCCCTGCAGAGCCGACGATGCTGTTTCAGCCGACTACCGCGAATAGCCGAGATGGTGGAAGCTGGCTATTCTCATTGGTCGCTCGAACAAGCCACTGAGCGTCCTGGGCAGGCGGTGTCGCGATTAAATGAACTCGTCGCATGAGGATGGCGCAGTGTTTCTGCAGCCGGCGGATGTTTATTTGTGAGCGCAGGTCTGCACCTGCATCCTTTGGCGCTATTATACGTTTGCCCCGCGAAGAAGATGGTCCGGACCGACAGCCATGTCGAAGAAAACAACCGAGGACGCTTACGAAGATAAAGTGCAACTTGAGCGGCGGGCCGAACGGGAGGGCCGCGGACGCAATGCCGAATGGCCGTCAGAGATTCCCGGCCGCGGCTGGAAGGACGTGCTGTGGCGGGTCTTTGCTGAGGTAACCGAGGACCGTGTTATGCTGATCGCGGCCGGGGCCGCATTCTATCTGCTTCTTGCCCTCTTTCCAGCGCTTGCCGCCTTTGTGTCGATCTACGGTTTCGTCGCCGATCCTCAGACCATCGCTGAGCACATTGCGTTCCTTGGCGGCGTACTGCCTTCGGGAGGTCTGGATATTATCAGATCTCAGCTTGCGTCTTTAGCCGCTCAGAAGACTGGCGCGCTCAGCTTCGGCTTCATCTTCGGCCTTGCCGTCGCGCTGTGGAGCGCTAGTAACGGCATAAAGACGCTATTCGAAGCCATGAACATCGCCTACGAGGAGAGTGAAAAGCGCGGTTTTATCCACCTGAATCTCCTGGCGTTGGGCTTCACACTTGGCGCCATCCTCATTGGTATCGGCTTTATCGTCTCGGTGGGGATTGTGCCAGCCATGCTTGCGCTGCTGAACCTCGGCGGCTGGACCGAAGCCCTTGTGCGGATCCTTCGGTGGCCGATGATGCTGATCATGGTCGGCGTCGGGATCACGCTGATTTACCGCTACGGCCCCAGCCGCGAAAGGGCAAAGTGGCAATGGGCGACATGGGGCGCCTTCCTCGCGGCTGTGGTCTGGGTCGCAGTTTCGATAGGATTCTCCTATTATCTTGAAAACTTCGCCAACTACAACGCGACGTATGGAGCCCTTGGGGCAGTCATCGGCTTGATGATGTGGACCTGGATCTCCGTGATTATCCTGGTTGTAGGTGCGGAGCTGAATTCCGAGATGGAGCATCAGACAGCGAAGGACACCACCACAGATGCGCAGCAGCCGATGGGTGCGCGAGGTGCCACGGTCGCCGACACGCTGGGCGAATCGGCCGATGCGGCCGACCAGCAGTCGCGTTCGAGCGAGCGCAACACTTAGCGCGCAGATCACTTTGGATCTCCGCGCAACTTCGCTTGGCGCCAATGGCGGTGCTAGATGGCCGTCATCTTTCGAATAAGCTTATCGAGCGATGCGAGATTAGGACGTAGACTCATTACCGCGTAGCCAGATGCGGATTGCGACGAGTTTGAGCGCGGTAAGATAGTTCTCAGCCAACTTGTCGTAGCGGGTTGCGATGCGGCGGAACTGCTTGGCTTTGTTGAAGAAGCGCTCAACCAAGTTGCGGTCCTTATACAAGAAGGGGCTGAAGCAAATCGGGTCCTTGCGGTTGGCCTTGGGCGGGATGTTGGCCCATGCCTTTCGCTCGCTGACCGCATTACGCAAGGCGTTGGCATCATAGCCCTTGTCAGCGAGCAGCATGGCACCCTCCGGCAAATCCGTGATCAGGTCCGCTGCCGAGGCAATATCACTCATCTGACCTGCCGTGAGCATCAATTTGATCGGCATGCCTTTGGCGTCGACAAGAGCATGGATTTTGGTTGTCAGCCCGCCTCGGGAACGACCGAGACAATGATCTCGACCCCCCTTTTTTGCCGTCGCGCCCTGCTGATGGACGCGAACAATAGAGGTGTCGATCATCTGCACCTTGCCGTCATGGCCTTTGGTGATTGCGTCCACGAGGCGGTCCCACACACCTGCTTTCCGCCATCGGACGAAGCCGATTGTAACAGGTGGTGCGTGGACCGTACCGCTCTGGTACATCCCGCCAAGGCGCACCGGATCGCAGCACCCAGAAGATGCCGTTTAGCACGCGCCGATCATCGACACGCGGCACCCCTCGTGGCCTTTTGGGCAAAAGTGGTTCGATCACGTGCCATTCGAAGTCGGTCAGGTCATATCGGCTCATGCAGAGTCTGGAATCAGATTCCGCTGCAATAGGAAAGCCGCCAGTCGACAATCGACCTCTTAGCGGACGTATTTGATCAATTCACAGGTGGCCATTTTGGGAGTGCCGCAGCCACGAAGTCTTCACCTCGGAATTGCAGTGCCATTGGGTTTCAGCCGCCAGCACCCTCGTCGATGGCAAGGGAACTCGAGAGCTCGCGATAGGCATCGCCCGTCATGCGGCCTGCCCTCATAGCCTGTCGCGATGTTGTCGGTTCTAATCCGGGGCAACGACAAGTGCCTTTCGTCGTTTTGGCGGCCGATATTTCTCCATTAGCCGGACCTTGTCACGGTCGACCGTGACCAGCGGCCCGAGGTCGATCGTCACGGTGTCCTCGTCGATGCGAGTGACCTCGCCTTTCAGGTCGATTTGCTGGCCTCGGTTCACCTTGATGTGGTCGATGATGGAATGTGGGAAGTCGTAACCTGGGATCGAGACGCTTACGCGGTCCTCTGTTATCCGCCTTCGAACCGTGGCAGTAATCGACACCTGGTCACCAATGCCTATTCTCCGAGCCATGCCATGGATTCTGGTGCGGGCAGTGTCTTCTTCAAGAGACTTCTAGTATACGCCGGCCATCCTAAGGCTGACCTACGACCAGAGTTACAAAAGTTGAACTTCATCGGGGAACACTCCTTCTGTCTGCCTGTTCGATTTGCCAGGCGCATCCCGCGCATTCAGACAGGAGAAGGAAGATGAAACGCATCCTTTTGGCTTCGGCCGTCCTGGCGCTGTCGGCCGGGCTTTCCTTTGCCCAGACGACCAGCGGAACTTCGAGCGGAACCTCGACGAGCGGAACCTCGACCACGACAACCATGCCCAGTACGACGGGTCAGGGCACCGGCACGACGAGCAGCGGGACCAACATGTCCGGCGATCAGGGCACCGACACGACCACCACCAGCGGCACCACAAATCCGAACTCGGCCAGAGACTGCGCGCCCGGCCAGCAGACTGGCAGCGCTCAGCAGGCTGCGCCAGGTCAGCAGGACACGACCGCCAACACCGCCGCGCCAGGCCAGGTGAAAAAGACGGACGAAGGTTGCTGATTGGCACATCGGCACAGGTTGGAATCACCAGCGTGTGGCTGGCCAGTCTCCCCCGACCACCGCGTGAACTCAACTCGGCTGGCGAGCAAGTTGCCGCCAGCCGAGCATCAGTCTATGAACCTTTGCGCTTGCTTGTGCTTTCAGTGGGGCACGCCTCGCTTCTGTTTGCTTTCGGTCAGATAGATACGCGATCGCCTCTACTCTAGCGCTGAACAGACCTGATGGCGCGCTGATCCACAGACATTCGCCAAAAGCCCGCGTCTCTGGATTGAGGAGACGCGGGCCGGATCGGAGTCAGCCGATCGTGCAGCAATATCGTATGGAGGATGTACTGCGTGCACCGAACCTTGCCCGCACCCCGGTGTTCCACCTGGAGCGCAAAAAATCCCGCCGCACACTGCCAGGGCGGCGGGACCGATCAAGCGCCTTTGCACCAGGCAGGGACTTCGGGGGTGGGCTTTGCGAGGTGCGCGCGGACCGAAAGCGAACTTAGGGCAACAGCGGCGACGCGTCCACCAACCGCCGGTTGGAGCGACAGGACGATTGAGACACCGGCAGGTCAGGTCATCCCGGGTCGCTATGGGTCGCAACCAGATGGTAGCGGAAATTGTTGCGGATATGGTCGTTGAAATAGCGGCCCTTGGCGAATGCCGCCCGGAAAGCGGCAAAAGTTTCCGGCGGTACCCCCTCAAACTCGCACCGCTTACCGCTGGCCACGAACCAGACCGAGAGGATTCTTCTGTCGGGATCGTATTCCGTTTTGCGTATCGATATGGAGGGCATGACGGCGGCTCGATTCGAAAAGCAATCAACGAGCGGAGAGGCCGTCGCGTTCCTTGCGAACGTGATGGTGCGGTGAGGCACGAGGCTCAATGCGGAGCGCCAGCGGCCGCGATCAGCGCCTCCTCAAGAAACCGCTTCAGCTTCGCCGAGCGCTGGGAGTTTCATCTGCTTGCCGTTCTTACTTGCCCGGGACGACAGACGGCGGTCGCGGTATGCCATGCGGGGCGCTTCAATACGTCGCCGCGTGGGATGGCGAGGAGGCGGGCCAGTGCCAGTTGGACCTTGTAATGGAACGCGCAGCGGCGAGCAGGTGTGGTTGATCGGCGCGTCTCGCGTCCATGGCCCGTTTTCCTTGCGCCGATCTTCCGCCATCTTGGCCTTCACCCGCATTGCTGAGGATCTTCGTGAGGTGAATTGAGATCCGCTACGTCGCTGATCCTCTGGGACTGTCAAGGGCCGTTCGGCGGGCTTTGCTCCGGAACAATGTCTTCTTCCGAAAGTTTTTCCTTAAGTAGCAAAGGAGATTCGAAATGTCAGAAAGTCGGGAATGGTTTGTCCAATGGCTTAGAGACGCTCATGCCATGGAAGAGCAGGCAGAGACGATGTTGAACGGGCAGTTGAGTCGTATCGAGAATTATCCCGAACTGAGCGACCGAATCCGACAGCACCTCGACGAGACTAAGCAGCAGGCTGCCCGGCTGAAGACTTGTCTCGATCAGATGGACGAGGGTTCATCCACGATGAAGGATGCTGGCGGCAAGCTGACGGCGATGGCGCAATCGCTGAGCGGCGTCTTCGCTGGAGACGAGGTGATGAAAGGATCGCTGGCGAGCTACACGTTCGAGCACATGGAAATCGCCTCCTACACGATCCTGATTGCCGCTGCTCGATCGCTCGGCGAAACCGAGGTTCTTCGGGCTTGCGAAGAGAACCTGCGAGAGGAAGTCGCGATGGCGGATTGGCTGAAAACCCATCTTGCCTCAACGACCGAGCAGTTCCTTGCGCGGGCCGAAGCGGACAGCGACAGCGCCAAGCGGTGATCGGTGGGAACGTAGCGATCTTGAAGTGAGGGATCGGCGCGGAAGCTGGTTAACACCGGCTCCGATGTCGACGAGCGAGCTCCGCGGCTTGGAACTGAATAGGAGCGGCGGCGGACGGCAACGATCGAGGATGCCCATCGATCATTGCCGCCAAGGGAACATAGCGAAAATTGCTTGTAGGCGTTGCCGTAGCATCAAAGCGCGCTCGATACCTGCTTCCGGCGTCGGCATTCTTCGAATTTACCGGAACGACGTACCTGAAGGCGAAAGATCGATTTCAGCTCCACGCTCCTCGTTTGTGGCCATCGCCGGACCGAGAGGAAGTCCGCCGCTCCGCTAACACGTGGCTGGACGGGGCGCGCCAAGGTCATCGCTGACTGTCAAACCATTTCTGCAGAATTTGACGCACACAATACCGATCCGAGGCCAACTGGGAGTGCATACCAGCTTGGAACTGTGCGGAACCGTACGAAGTCGATTGCAAACAACCAACCTGGTTGGCCGGGCATTAATTTAGCAAAGCGTCAATTAGGGAAAGCATCGGGAGGAAGACCATGCTGCACGTTAACATGCCTCGCGAATTTGAGGTTGGCGATGAGCGCGCCAGGGTGAGCATTCCCTCGTATGACCATCCTTATACGATTGATCCGCCACCCAAAAGTCCGGGCCGGAGACCGAGTGGTTCTTGTTGGGGACGTCACCCGCATCGATCGCGGAGCAAACAAACTCACTGTGCGGATTGACTGCGGCGGGGTGATCACGGTCGACAAGTCGGCGATCACTCGGCTGAGAAAGCACCGCCGGACTTCAGCGGGTTGACACTACGGCGATACAACGGCCACGCTTGTCGGCGTAGGGAAGATGCAAGCGCACTTTGAACAGCCCAAGGGCGCGGCGCTGTCCAGCCGGATAATGGGCGGACGAACGGATAAGCCGGAGTTCGACGGCTAGCAAGTCCGATATGCGCCTATCGCGACCCCGCTTCACCTGCCGTCCAGCCGTTCGCGCATTCGCGATCGTCGCTCTCAACAGGCGGCGCGCCCGGCCAGGACGTCTCGCATGGGCGCGCTGTCGAAGGAGGCGCCCAGCAACATTTCGGGTGAAGGCCGCGGGCATCCGATCGATCGTAACCTTTCTCTGCAATGATCGCCTTGTCGCCGGCGATGGGCCTCCGGCTCTTACGCATTATGGAGATCACATGTTGGTCCCGGCACCCACAAGGAAGCCCGGAACGGGTGAAGCACAATTGTCGGTAAGCGCAAGGCGACGACAATCAGCGGCCCCGCTAACAATCGTGGTTGCGCCTTTGGGCATCATGGTTCAGACCGCTGGCGGATTAGAACTCTGCTGGCTTTGCGATCGGCTCATCGCTGCCGACAATCGGTGACCTATATAAAGGGGCATGTCCACACGCCGAAAAATCAATGCAACAGCGAAACTGATTGGAGAGTGGCCTTTAACCCCGGCTGCAACGCTTGGATCGTCCGTCAGAGCGAGGGGTATTTTCCTTGAAATACGCGCCCGCCTTCCAACGGAGTTCAGGAAACTGCTCCATATCGAGTCCCGCGTGCTTACCCTGCGCCTGTCTGAGGGCACCGAGAATGATGTGCAGGTGGTATTCGGGATCGTATCCAATGCACTGCAGAATATCGAAGACCTGCCCGTAATCCCCCGTGAAATCGAGGACATTCTGACGATCTCGACGGCCGAACGGCACCGCTGGCTGAAAGATGGTCGCTTGCAGAGCGCCGGGACGAAAACGGTGAAACTCCGCGGGCGGGCAAGGAACATCACCTTTCACGTGTTCGACCCGCAGCACGTGGAGGATGTGCTTGACCGCGACCTGGTTACGGTCTGGCGCGAACAGGACGCAGCGACAGCTGCAGAGAATAGGCGGCGAGCCGCGGGGAAGGCCGCTATGAAACGTGCTCAAAGAAGCGGCCGCGGAACTGCAGCTTCAGTTGGCTATGGCCCCGATGAGAACTCGCACTCCAGTTTGCGCGGCTGGGAAGATTTTGAGAATGACGGACTCCTGCGCTGATAGGCCGGGCGCACAAGCAGGTTAGGACGTTTGCCTGCGCCGTGCGAGATGCGCAAGGAGGGCCGTCAAACGCATCGCGTTCAGGACCCGCTTCGCAGGGACACCGCCCTTGCGCGCCATCTCGACCCCCCAATGCATGTGGTCGAGCTCGCGGATCGAGTGAGCGTCCGGATTGATGCTGAAGATGCAGCCCTGATCGAGTGCCTTTTGATGCCAGCGCCAGTCGAGGTCGAGTCGCCAAGGATGTGCGTTGATTTCGACAGCGACGCCGTGTTTTGCACACGCTTTGAGGACTTTGTCGACGTCGAGATCATAACCGGGCCGGCGCAACAGCTGGCGACCGGTCATGTGCCCGAGGATTGTCGTCCGAGGATTTCCGATCGCCTCAATGATACGCTCCGTCTGTTCCTTCTTGGGCAACTTGAAGCGGCTGTGCACGCTCGCGACGACGAAATCGAACTGCTCCAAGATATGATTCGGGTAATCGAGCGAGCCATCCGCCAGGATGTCCGCCTCGATGCCCTTCAGTATGCGAAATTTTCCATTGTATGCCTTGTTCAGCCGGTCAGCTTCGCGGTGCTGTTCAGCAATCTCCTGCAACGAAAGGCCGCCTGCGTAGTGAGCGGACTGCGAATGATCGGCGACACCATAGTATTCGAAACCGCGCTTGCGCGTGGCTTCAGCCATTGCCTCAAGCGTTTCGGTGCCATCGGATGCGGTCGTGTGAGAATGCAGGATGCCATGCAGATCTTCATCCCGAATGAGGGCGGGTAGCTTCTGCTTTGCCGCTCGCTCAATCTCGTCCCTGCCTTCGCGCAATTCAGGTTCGATAAACTGCAAGTCTAGAGCTTGGTAGATTTCTTCTTCTGTCGCTGACGCGATCAGCTTTCTCCCGCGATGAAGCCCGTCGGCATTTAGGGTGAACCCCTTGTCGGCCGCGAACGTCTTCAGTTGCTCGAGGTGGTCTGCCGAACCGGTTGCCTCGAGCATGCGCGCGCCAAAGTGCTTCCTGTCCGTGACAACAAGCCTCAGGGTCGTATCCTCGATTCCAGTCGATTTTCTGGCCTGCGCTACCAGGGCGAAATCGGAAACGAGCTCGCAACCGCGCCGGAAGTCGCCTGCAATTTCGACGCGCGAAAACTCTGGATGCTCTTGCTTCACTGATATGACCGCATGTTCGAGAAGAGCGGCGGCCTTGTGCAGGTGAAGTTGCGTTTCGCCGCTTCGCACGATGGCCAGGTTCTGCAGGAGCTTTGTCTGAAGCGCGGCGCCGAGGCCTTTGACTGGGCGTATGCGGTCTTCTCTTGCTGCGGCCTCGAGCTCCGCCAGCGAGTTCACGCCGAGCGCCTGATGAAGCTTCAGTATCTTATCGGGACGAAGCCCGGGTATGGCAAACAGCTCCATCACGCCCGCTGGAACATCCTCGCGCAGCTTCTCAAGGCTTGGGTGCGTGCCGGTTTGGTAAAGCTTGGTCACGATGTCTGCGATCGCTTCACCGATCCCCGGGATCTTGGTGAGGGCGCCGGCGGCGATGATCCGATCAAGCGGCTGCGACAGCGCCGTCAGACTGTCTGCCGCGCGCAAGTACGCCTTTATGCGATAGGGATTGTCGCCGCGCATAGACGCCCGTTGTGCGTATTCCCTCAAAAGACTGGCGACGGTCCTCGGATTGATTTTTGCCATGGCTTCAGCCAAACGGAGGCCGATCTCCGCAGGTTCCAATCAGGCAAGGCCATGAGCGCCGCGTTGCCCTTTAAATCCCGGCTTTACTGCCTCTTCACGTACGCTACAGATTGGGCAAGGATTGGTCAGCGCGACCCCATCCAGCCAGAGCTTTGGAGGCTGCGCGTTTCTTTAATTCAGGAGCATCGCCCACGTGGAAATGAGAGGGCGCATCTATTGTCTTCATCTCCGCCCACGTGATCGGTGCCGCGACAGGAGCGCCCGGACGTGATCTCGCGCTGTAGGGCATGATCGCGGTCGCCCCGCGCTGATTGCGTAGATAGTCCACAAAGATGCGACCCTTGCGGCGCGTCTTTGACAACACGGCCGTGAAATGGGCCGGATCGCTCCGGGCGACCGCCTGCGCCAGGCGAGACGCAAAGTCCTTCACCTCTGGCCACTCGGCGCCAGGGGTGAGCGGCGCGATGACGTGCACTCCTTTGCCTCCCGTCAACATCGGGAAAGTCGTAAGCCCCAGCGATTTAAGGATAGCGCGGAACTGAAAGGCAGCGGCGCGGACGGCCTCAAAATCGAGGCCTTCATCGGGGTCGAGGTCGAACACGAGGCGGTCGGCCTTTTCGACATCCTCGATCCGAGCCCCCCATCCATGCAGCTCGATCGTTCCCATCTGGACGCAAGTCATGAGTCCGTCGGCATCGTCGACATAGAGATATGGTTCCTCGTGCCCGTCCTTCTCCGTGATGCCGACGTGGTGGACTTTGTCGCCAAAGCTGCCGGCGTCGTGTTTTTGGAAGAAGCACTTCTTCGCGCGGCCCTGTGGGCATCGAACCAGACTGATCGGCCGGCTGCCAACCCAAGGAAGCATGATCGCCGCGACCGCTGCGTAATGGTCGGCAAGCTGTCCCTTGGTGATGTTGGACTCCGGATAGATGACGCGGTCACGGTTACTTATCGCGATGGCGGTTGTCGCAGACGCGGCGAGATCGGCTGCATGACGTTCCGTCTCGAGCACGACCGCCTCCGGCTTCTTGTCTTCGCGGAGACCAAGATAGCTCGGATGTCGTAACGTCCCTTCATTTGTCATTTCGGTGAAGGCAATCTCAGCGACCAGTTTCGGACGGAGCCAGTGTGCGCCGCGCACTTCGGCGCGTGGTGCGTCGACGGTGGCGGCCTTCTGCTCAAGCGGCGCCATGATCTTCAAGAGACGAAGAAGTTCAGCGGTATCGAAGCCGGTGCCGACTTTCCCGGCGTAACGCAGCTTGCCGCGGTCATGAACGCCAAGGATCAAGGACCGAAACGCGCGGACCTTGTCGGACGGCGTCCAGCCGACAATCACAAATTCCTGCCGCCTGATGCATTTGATCTTCAGCCAGCTTGCGCCGCGGGCCGCCACATAACTCGAATCCGCGAGCTTTGAGATGACGCCCTCAAGGCCGGCTGCGCAGAAGCGATCGAGCAGCTCTTCTCCGCGGCCGAGGATATGGTCGGAGTAACGAAGGACGGGATCTTTCGCAGGCAAGATCGCCTCCAGCTTCGCCTTGCGCTCAACAAGAGGAAGCCTTGTCAGATCTTCGCCGTCGAGCTGCAGCAGATCGAACGCATAAAAGTCGATAGTCGCCGGGGCACCCTTCAATGCATTTTGAAGCGCTTGGAAGTTAGATCTTCCTTCCGCATCGACAACCGCGGCCTCGCCGTCAATCAGGGCGGAGCGCACCTTGAGCTTGCGAGCCTCGGAGAGGATCGAGGGAAAACGGCTAGACCAGTCCAGGCCAGATCGTGTGTAGGCTCGCGCCTCGCCACCGCCGACGGCAACGAGAATACGGTAGCCGTCGTATTTCATCTCATGGATCCAACGATCGCCGGCAGGGACCGTGTCCACGAGCGTTGCGAGCTGGACCGGCCGGAAAGCGGGCGGCGCTAAAGTGACCTCGTCACGAGCGGGCGACTTCGCTTGACTAGCGCTCGACGCATTGATTGCCTTACGCAACGTTGGCTTGACCACTCTGACCTAAACCATACTCAGAGACGAAACAGCGTTATCCGCCGTCCAACGCGCGACTACTTCTTTAGTTTCGCTTCCGACCGTGTTGAGCTTTTCGCGATCATTGCCGACCCGCTTGATTAGCGCCTCGGACTGAGGCCGTGCTTCCTGCCTCCGGCCCTTCCATTCCCGATTTTCGCGCACAGCTCACAGGCGATAATCAAGAGCAGGAACGTGCCCTCAACGCCGCCACAGCGATATCCGCATAGCGCCGTCGGGTCAGCTCCACCTCCTCTATTGGAAGATCGTCAAGGATTCCTTCGCGGCGGTCGCGGAGCACGGTCTCTAGGAAGCACACCTTCAAGGAGTCACCGAGGTAAAGAACGCCAAAACCGGTTGGCGTAAAGACGGCGTCGAGGATCGCTGAACCGGCTCGGCGACTTCCCGTACCCCAATGGATCAGGATAGGTGCTCCAGTAGATCCGACCGAACGTCCGACCCCGCGGTATGGTCTCGATTTCGAGCTTTGCGGCTGCGAAATCGGGTGGAGGTGGAACGCCGGGCATTCAGTCGAAATCGCCCCTGGCCATGCCTTCCGCCGCGGCCAACACCGAGGCGTCATCACCTTGCTGAAGGGCTCGAAGGCCCGTCCGCCCATCGAGGGTGCCATGGCGCGACGCCAGAAACCGATAGACGGCCCAGGCACTGTTGCCCAACATGGCATGCAGCGCCGGCAATGCGCCGAAGGGACGACCGTCCTTGTCGAGTTGCCAGACAGGAAAGCGGAAACCGCGTTTGGCGCCATCGATCCCGAGCACCTGCCCGCTTTGCCGCTTGGCGTTGACCGTCACCCGCGATGTGCCGAGCAGCTTGGCAAAGGCATCCGCGCTCAGCATGCCCTCGCCGGCGACAATTTCGGCAACACGCTTGCGGCCACGCGCGCGCGCTCCGGCAAGAGCCGCCTCAAGTTCGGCATCGGGCATGCCCGTGTCCTCGACGGGAAAGGTGTCGTCTGAAGCGATCGGTTGCTCTTCGACTGGCGTGATCGTCTGCGCATCAGCCGCCGGATCGACCTCTACCCGGAACGATACGCGGTGGCCGATCTTCCGGCTGCGTGCGATCGCTTCCTGATAGCGTTCGAGCAATACCTTCTTGAAGTCTGCCTGTGCCGGAAGCTTTGTGGTGAAGCTCAGGGTGGCGACTCCCGCATGCGACGCGGACCCGCTATGATTGCTTGGTTTTGGAGCGGCCATGAAGAACCTCCTGCTGTCATCAATATGGTTACAGATCGCAAGTTCGTCAAGTTGGATAACTTCGTAAGGGAGAGAACCTTGCGTTGCGGACTACACAATTCCCCACGCTCGAAACCTTCCTCTGCCCGTCATCTCGCGCAGCCCGAGCTCGCCGACCAGATTGAGCGCCCCCTGTTTTGTCACTTTTAGCCGCTCCTGGATCATGCCTGCCGAGACGAGTGGCCGCGACAGCACGAGTTCGACCTCGGACAGTTTGGAGCTGGTGCGGCGGTCGCGGAGTTTTCGCTCCATCTGGCCTTTTGCCAGCACCAGCCGATCGTGTTCCTTCAGGCCGACCAGCGCGGCGTCGTGGATAGCATAAAGGCAGGCCAGCAACCGGTCCGACCGGTTGCGCGCCCGCCGCCGCTCGCGCGGGATGTTTTTGGCACCGAGATGCAAGCAGGCCAGATGGTTGGCGGCAAGGCCTTCCTGCCGCAGCAGCGCGGCAACAAGTAGCGGCCCGAGCCAAACTCCATGCTGAAGCACCTCGATGTCCGCCCAGGCTTCGAGCAGGATCGCCGCGCGCAACACCGCCGGCAACTCCCGCGTTTCCGCGATAACGTCCTGCCATTCGGCCAGCCGTTCTTCTTCATTCCAGTCAAGATCGTAGATCAGGCCGTTTTGCGGCTCCGGCCGGTGACGAAGTGACATCTCCTCTCTTCGAGCAGGCACGTCGGCGCCGCTCAGAATCTTCGACGAGCGTGCCAGGACAGCATCGATCTCGGCAAACTCCTCAGCCAGAAGCTCGTCCTCAATATCGTCCCGAACATCGGCTTCAACGACGCTGTTTCCACCCCCCTGCCCTTCCCGGTTTTTTTGTTCCGCCTCCGACATGGCGCCACCCCGGCCGGTCAGGGCCAAAAAACCGTCACGGCTGAGCGCCCAGTCCGGCTTCTGCGAAAAAATTCGCCGGCGGGTTCGCAGCACCGCATGGGCCCGGGTGAGCTCATGGGTCGGCGTCCGAATGTCCATATGGGCGTCGTGCAGGACCAGGTCCTCAAGATGGGCGAGCTCGCCCTCGATCCACAGCGCGGCGGCTGCGTCGGCGAAGTGCTGGCGCTCGACAAAACCGTCGCGGACGGGGGAACGCGCCAGTCGCTCATCAAGCCGCGCCAAAGCCTCGGTCGCCTTCGCGACGGGCGCGATGAGGGTGTCGAGGGACAAAAGACCGATGTCGTAAGCCATTGTTTTCATGATGCCTGATTCGCGTTAGTCAAGCTATCCGGCTGTTAAGTTGACTTGCAGGGGATTTTCTCTGGCGGCTTTTTCACTATCGATAATGACCTCTTATCGATACTTAATCGTTACACTCAGGCAGCCCAGTTCCAAGTTCGTTTGCTTTCTCCCTCCGAGCCCACGATGCGGCGATCCCTTCGCAGGTCAGAAGCAGCAACTGGTATACTGCTCGTTGCGCAAGCTCCGGCAAACTCGCAACCCGGGCGCCCCGCGGCGTGGTCGTTGCGCAGTTAAGATCATAGACGACCGCGCGACTTCCCCCTCGCGTGCTAGGCACCTGCGGCTTCCTTCATGCGCGCCAGATGCTCCACGGCAGATCTGTTCAGCGCACTTGTGCAGCGCCGTCCGTTCTCCCAGCCAGACGAGCGCTTCCTCACTGATCCAGTAATGTTTGGAATAGCGGGCCTTAACACAGTGAAGACGGTTGACGAGGAAAGCGAAACCGACGGGTGCGCGTAGGCCGTCTTCCATGATCGCGGAATTACCTGAATCACCAAGTTCGGTACTATCCACCGCGGCGGACCCCAACCCGCCCGGCCGGCGCCTATTCAGGCAAACTACCCCAACGCCCCCCCCAGCGGCGCCGGCCACCTTCCCCGCTAGGCGAGCGCTTCAGTTCCTCGGCAGCTTGTGGATCTCCAACCTGACCGGGCCGCCTCTGTCACAGCTCGTACAGAACAGGGCCCTTTCGACCGTGCTGAACAGCGCATCTTTGCCATAGCGCCGGACCAGGCCAGCGGCCTTCACCTCGGCATGATGTGAGCAGTTTTTGCACCAGGCGCGCAGCGTGTGCCATTCGCGCAGATCGCCAAGCGATACGAAAGCGCCACTTCGACATTGCCCCTGATGGCATTGGAGGGGCACATCCGATGCGCCGCCGATACAAGCGATCTATGCGCGACATCCGCTGTCGGGCCGCGGCGCCGAGGACGATTCGATCCAAAGGGCGTACCAGCGCTCTATTCTTCGCTATCGGGGGTGACGGCGCTGAGGGAAGCCAATCAGGCGGCAGCCTTCAGCCGACCACCCTGCTTGCCTATGACGCCGAGATTGAGGGCATATTTGATAGCCGGGATGAGGACGCCCTGAAAGCTGAAGGGATGGATCCCGCCGCCCTTGCCCACATGACTTGCAAAGGCCCTGTCATGGGCGTCGAACACCATCTCCTGCGTCTCGCGCGGATAGGCCCTGACGAACATCATGCGGCTGTGGCAGAGCCGGACATGGGCGACCTTCACGGTCACCGTCACGCCGTTGATCAGGACGATCTCGTGGCTCCAGTCGAACTGGTAGGCCTCGCCCGGCGCGAAGAACAGCGGCACATAGGCGTCCGCCGTCGCCGACCCCTGCGCCTTCGCCCAGCTCTTCGCGTAGCGGCGGACGGCGTCATAGCCACCCTCGTAGCCGAGACTGCAAAGCTCTTCGTAAATCCGGATCAGTGTCAGTTGCTCGCGCGCCGCCTTGCCACGGTTGCCATTCAAAAACCCGTCGAGCTGATCCTGCCACGGACCGATCTTCGGCTTGGGCTGCCGGTCGCGTTCGTAGGAGAACGATGTCTCATTGGATCTGAGAATCTTGCGGACGGTGTTCCGCGACACAGGCAACTCGCGGCAAATCCGCTTGAGCGACCATCCCTTCACATGGAAGGCGCGCCGAACCCGGGCAATCGTATCCACCGACTTCATCCCCACACCATCCGCTCGCCACGACGAGCCGATGGTCGCAAATCAAAGCATCAGGGGGGGGGGGGCAAAATTGGACGCCGATTCCCCGGCTTATGGGGTCAATTTTGCACGCCGATTCTCAGCTAAAGTCTTCGACTGTCCCCCCCATGCCGCTCAAGCCCTGCGAGCAGGCTCGCTCGGGCGTCAGCCATAAACTCAAATTGAACGGGACGACCTGTCTTCTGCTGAAACACTATCGCGCGAGTCCGAATTTCGGGACCTGCGACTAACGTGCCGATCCTAAGCTTCACAAGATCACAGCCACGCAGCTTGCTGTCGATGGCTAGATCAAAAAGTGCGCGATCACGCAGCCGAGGGGCACAGGGACACGGGAGACCCCTTCCTGATGCTTAGCCAGTATGACGGATAAAGTCGCGTTGCCGTGAGCGCATCTCAGCGAGCAAGGCCGCTTCGTCAGTCATTCCGTCTTGGAACAATTGCAATAGCGTAGACGCGATTATCTCAGCGTCGCCCGAGCTTGCATCGTGGTTGCCGTCTGCGCATATCTCGTCGAACACTCGTTGGAGTAGCGCAAGATCATTCGGATAAAATGCGCTTGTGCCGACGTAACGCTTAAACATCTCACCTCACGAGGCGAGAGTACGACACCCTCTCAATCGCCGGCTGCCTAACAGTTGGCTGGCGACTTCATGACTGTAGGCTAACGCACCGAAATAGCGAATCTATTCGCCAACGTTTCGCACGAACATCCCCTCCTCCTTAGCAGCAGCCCCGAAGGCCTTACGGGCCTCCTCCGGAGTCGCCCGATCCTCGACGGCGCGTCGATGTATAGTTGTGCAGCCTTCCGCCACTTAGGTCCCATCTTGGTCCACTTCAGGAGTTCCTCGGCGGCACCCTCGACATTGTTAGACCCGTAGGTCGGTCGGTCTTGACGTACACTGGAGGGGAGAACCAATGGGTTGCCACGACACCTCCTACTCAGGGGAGAGATACATCTTGGCCTCCTTTGCGGCAGCCTCAAAGGCCTTTCGCACCACCTGAGGGTCAATCGAATCGCCCTCCAGATCTGACAGGCACAGCGTCACCGCCTTATGCCAGCAGGGTCCTCTCCGGGTCCACGTTTTGAGCTGCTCAAGGGCTGCCCTCGCATTGTTGCAGCCATGCCTGACACCGGTTTCAGTCTTCACGAACACCGGAGGGACGAACCAATGGGTTGCCATGATACCTCCTACTCAGGGGAGAGATACACGTTGGCCTCCTTGGCAGCCGCCTCGAAGGCTTCACGGACCTCTTGGGGGGAGGATTTGCCCTCGAATGCATCGACGCAGGATTGGACAGCCTTGGTCCACCTCGGGCCCTTTGTGTCCCACGCCATGAGTTCCTCGGCGGCTCCCTCGACGTGGCTGACCCCATGGCGAATGCCTGGACGTTTCGTCTTCACGTAGACCGGTGGAGAGAACCAGAAGGGACCCATGAGGATGAACTTAGAGCGGCAAGAGGCTGCTGACCAACCCAGTTGCAGCCTCCGCTGATAAGGGAACAACGCAGGCCCTCGCGGGTTTAGAACTCGCAGCGGTCGATTCTTCGTGGATGCACCCGCTGTCGGGCCCGTCGCTTTTCTCACGGGCGGCGGGCCCTCGTGGCTAGAGACTGACTTTGCAATCGAATTTAGCTATTTGCCGTTGGGGGGAAGTAACGTCCCCTCCTCCTTATCGGCAGCCAGGAATGCCTTACGGGCCTCCTCAGCTCCCATCTCGTCGAATATCACGGCCATGCAAACGCGCACCGCGAGGTCCCAGCAAGGCCCACGCTTGGTCCACTTTATCAGCTCCTCGCCGGCTTTCTCGGCGTTGTTGACGTTGCGGATGATCCCGGGACGCTCGGTCCTGACAGGGACCGGAGGGTTGAACCAGTGGAGAGCCATACGTCACTCTTTGTCGGCCCTATCAAGTTCCTCCAGCAAATACCTTTGCTCAGCCGGCAGCTCCCGTTCTACAGGCAGATTTAGCATGTTGCGAAGGTAATTGCGGATTACCTCTGAGGTGATCCACCGCCGCACAACTTCGGCAATAACCTTCTGTTTGGCTTTATCGATTTCAACCAGATTCGGGCCTACATCTTAAAAGGACCGAACTGCACCTCGAGCGGATTTGTTCCTTAAGGGGGCCAGAATGTTTGAGACAAAAATCTGGGCGGGTGATCGGATAACTGGCTCGCGCGAGGCCCCCCGCGCGCCCTGCGTTTCCCACTGGCGAGGCCCTAACAATCCCCGTCAGAGAAGTTGGAACCGCCAAGCTGCTGCCGTTTCGTCCGCGACGCCATCCACCATTACATGACCGATGCCCCGCGAGCAGCGCTCGATCCGCGCCTCGACGCGGTACACATCACGCAAGAGCGCCGGCGTGACGACATCTTCCGGCGTGCCGCAGGCGAACATCCGGCCCTCGGCGATAACGATGCATTTGTCGGCGAACCGGAGGTGTAATCAAGAATTATCTTTCAGAGCAATTCCAATGTACCGCTTTGGGGGAGAGCATTTCGGGTGATGACGGCTCACGCAAACTATTCGCTGCGCGACGAAATTCGGGACCATTGGTCCGATCGCGCCGAGACCTTCGACCTGCAGGTCGGTCACGAGATTTTTTCCGAGCAGGAGCGCGCCGCATGGGATGCGCTCATAAGCAAACACCTCGGACCCGGCGTCGGACGGGTGGCGTTGGATCTCGCCTGTGGGACGGGCGTGATTTCGCATCTGATTCACGATCTGGGGTTTGTGGTGGCGGACCTCGACCTGCTCAGAAGCCATGCTCGCCAAGGCACGCGCCAAGGCACAAAACCGCGGCGCCGGTATACGCTTCATCATAGGGGACGCCGAGCGGACGCTCGAGGACAAGGCGAGCTACGATGTCATCGCCACTCGTCACCTAGTCTGGACGCTGGTGGAGCCAAAGGCCGCGTTTGCCGAATGGTTCTCGCTGCTGAAGCCCGGCGGCAAGCTGCTGGTCATCGACGGCGATTTTGTCAGCCGCAACTGGGCGACGAGTTTGCGGGAACTTTGGGAGAAGCTCACAACCGGCAAGTCGCGGGTCGTGGACAATGACCTCGCCTCCATGGCCAGACGCCACCAGAGCATTCTTGCCGGTGTCTATTTCTCGGGCGGCGCACGGGCGGAAGAGATAGGGCGCCTGCTGGCCGAAGCCGGGTTCGATCAGCCCGTCGTCGTCTGGAAACTGGTTGCGATCCATCACGCCCAAGCTCAACAGATGAGTTGGCCCAAGGCGCTCGAACGCGCCACCCAGCACCGCTTCGCGATCTGCGCGACAAAGCCAAAGTAAACTCCTCGGCGCTGCCGGCGTCGGTCGCTCTAGTCAGGGTGGAACTTTAGGGATTTCTAATAATTGCCTGTGACCATTAGGCACGCTCCCTCCACTGCCCGCTGCAGATCGGGCCGCAACCCGATCGGGCCCGCGCTCTCCGCCAGAGGCGCGGGCTTCTTGGTTGCCTCGCGCTTTGCTAGCGTGTGGTGAAAGCAGGCTTCGCTACTGAAGCGTGAACTGCGGGACGCGAAGTTGGCCTCAAGCCGTTTCGTGAGCATTACGATGCCATCGGCCAACTGCATCTTGACCTAAAGCGGGCGCTGAACCTGCTCAACGAACGAACATTCGCGCCACCCCGCGAAATTTCGCCTCAGTCGAACTTGGCCGGCGACGAGAACGGCCGGTCGGCGTCTAGCACGAAGATGGCCAGCTCATCGAGATCGGTTGTGCCGGCGCTGAACACTTCTATCGGCGTGTCGGCCCCGTGTCCGGTCATGGTTGTGCCGGCTTCGGCATAGGTCACGCCGTAGGGCGTTCTCTGGCCGAGCTTGCCGGCCAGCACGTAGAAGGCCTCCGGTCCCGGATGTGTATGGATTTGCGACTTGGCGCCGGGCGCTCCACCGGCGCGGTTGACGCGCAGCAAATGCTCGCTCGCGCTGATCGGAGGAAGGGGCCCGATCTCGACGACCTTGGTTCCGTCGGGCGTGGAGCCATCCTTCGGTCCGAGCGTGAACAGCCAGACCTTGCCTGCGACCTCCGCCGCAAGCGAGGTCGGGCTTGCAGCGCCCTGGGCCTGCGCAAGCGTCGGGAAACTCTCCAGCCGCCAGTCATTGGCCGTGTGAAGCATCTGCGCGGCGAGGACGACTTGCGGCACGCGTCGTTGCAGGATTTCAGGGACGAAGGAACTACGGAATGAGCACCCGCGGTACGAACTTCTTGCACAAAAGGCTGAGCACGGCCTGCCTGAGAGCCATCTGCCTGCACAAAAGGTAGCATTGTCTTAGCTCCAGATGAACGTGAGGAAGAAACCGGCAATAGCAATTGCCGAGATGACATTGGGCCACCATACGGCATCGTGGGCCGGTTTGGCTGGCTTGTACCTGTGCCCCGTGCGGGGCAGCAGGTCCGGATCGTAGCGCACGTGGCGCTTGGGGTCGTATTTGATTGGCCGTTTCATCGCGGGCCTTGACCACCAGCAAGCTTAAGAGGGGGCGCTGTGCTGGCTGACCAAAAACTTGCGCTCAAGGCAACGGAATAGCATCATTCGAACGAACACTGTTCGTCATGACGAGGAGGGAAGTGAATGCTGTCGGCGGCGCTTTCAAAGCTCTTCCGCAACAGATAGGCGGGTCATTCAGAGGGCCGCATAGTCAGTGGCAGTGGTAGTCGCCTGTCTTGTGGTTCTTGTGACAACCATTGCTGTCGGTGCCGCCGCTGTGTGCATAGGCGCTGGTCGCAAAAGCCAAGGTCAAAGCCGCCAATACGGCCAGAATTGCACATTTCATTTTAGCCCTCCCTCAATTAATCTGCACCAAAGTATCTTTGCAGGAGAGGTCCAAGCAACTTGCCGGAGGCGCGCTAGATCGGGGGCCGGCGCCAAGATCGAAGAGATCACGCCGAAGGTGAAGAGCTAGCCGGTCAGCTTAGTGAAGTCGTGGCGGCGCGCGCGAACATGTGCCAGCAAATTCGTTTCATTGACGACCCCGGATTGAAAGAGAGTCAGCGTCGTCGAGGCCAGAATCTGACCGTCTATCGAGGTGCTGTACCATTTAGCGTCGGCGGTTATTTGGTCGACCACCCGCTGGCAGATCGCCCGATCTTCAGGTCTCAGGAACTGGCTTTGCGGTGCTCGTAGCATCTCGACGCCTTTAAAAAGGGGAGTTACTGTGCCTCCCACGCGACACCCATGCTGGTCGCAGACAATGGACCGTAAACGCATTCAGACGGAAAATTGCCATTCATTTGAGCGGTGCAAGCAAGGTCTTAGCGCTTCGCCCTAACGGGGACGGCCCAGCGGCTTGGTTGCGGGGGGACTGGCAGCTGGAGGCCGCTGGGCCTGACCAGCGAGCCTTCGGGGGTGCTCGCCTGGCTGGCGAATACATGCGCTCAAGCTAATGGAATCGAAACATGCGAACGAAGTACGTGGTGGAAATTCCGCTGTGTATAGCCATAAGGTGCCCCGGAATGGGTCAATGCGTCTGGCACCGCACTTGCAAGGTCAGTATGGGGGAATGGGGCGGAGGCCCGTCGCTTCGCAAATGTAGCGGCGGGTCTTCTGCATAGAGGTCCCGTACCAGCCTGCGCACTGCCGTCCGTCTCGCTTTCCTCATCGATCGCCCGGACCGGCAGATAGGCGTTGGTTTCCAGCACGATCTGAATGCGGTCGGATCTACTGATTTTCATTTCAGCCGCGATGGAGTTGAGAGCGTCCTCCGTTGCGGGCGCCGGAGACGTTTCTAAGCATTAATGCGGCGCGGCGCAGGATGACCTGCAGATCCGCGCGTGAGATGTCCGCGATGCGGTCGGCGGCGCTTTCAAGCTCTTCAGCGATAGATTGGCGGGGCATTCGACTAGCGCTGTTCAAGTTCGCTGACTCTAATCTCCAACGCTGCAATCTGCTGCGCCAACTCGCGGAGCAATTCCTGCTGAACACCAGCAGCTCGAAGCCCATCTCGCAGACTTCGTCAGCGCCTACAACTTCGGACGCAGGCTAAAGACCCTGAAGGGACTCACACCATACGAATTCATCTGCAAAATCTGGACAAAAGAGCCAAAACGATTCAGGCTCGATCCTCTCCATCAAATGCCGGGACTAAACCCTTAGGTCACCGGCGGGCGGAGCTTGCGTTTTTCTTTCGGAAGGGAAAGTCTCGCGCGAAATGAAGGCGGGAGATTTGGGATGCGCAGTCGGGTTCTGTCCTAGTGGAAGCGTCTGACGGTGGCTTCCTTGATGGTTCGGTTCATCCTTTCGACCTGTCCGTTGGTCCAGGGATGCTTCACCTTGGTCGTGCGATGCTCGATGCCGCTGTCCCGGCAGGTGCGCCCGAAGATGTGCTCCATGGCGGTGCGGTCCTGCTCGCGGTTTTTGAACTGGATACCGTTGTCGGTGAGGATCGTGTGGATTTTGTAGGGAACCGCCGGGGTGAGATGGCGCAGGAACTCGGCCGCGATCATTTTTGTGGCCCGCTTGTGCAGCTCGACATAGGCGAACTTGCTGGTCCGATCGATGGCCACGAAGAGGTACAGCTTGCCTTCGGCCGTCTGCACCTCGGCGATGTCGACGTGGAAATAGCCGATCGGATAGGTCTTGAACTTGATCTTGGCCGGCTTGTCGCCTTCGACTTCCGGCAGACGACTGATCCCATGTCGCTGCAGGCAGCGATGCAGGGATGAACGCGTCAGGGTCGGAATCGTTGGCTGCAGTGCGTAGAGGCAATCATGGAGCGGCAGCAAGGTGTGCCGCCGGAAGGCGACGATCATTGCCTCTTCCTCGATCGTAAGCACCGTCGAGGAGGGGTTCCTCGGCCCCGTCGGCACATCGGCGACCGACGTCCGCCCCTTCCACTTGATGACCGTCTTCTGGTTGATCCCGTAGCGCTTCGCCAGCGCTCTCAGGCTCTCTTGACTATTTTGATTGCTCGACGGACTGCCTCTGTCGTCGTGGCGCTGCCGTGAAGAACCTGGCCCATAGTGCCTCCTTCGATTCGGAAGAAAAGAATGCACCATCAAAGCTCGGGATCAAACACTTAGGCCACCTTAAAGGCGACCACCCGCTGCCGGCCCTCTTCCGGGCTTTCAAGGGGGTGAGGCATGGTCAGCATCGTAGCTATACGCCCACTCGCATTTCCGGCGATTCCCGCTTCTTGAAATGGCAAAAGGACTTCGCTCCTTTCGACAAACCTGTGCTTCGCTACAAAGTATCGCGCATAGGCGAAGCGCGTCATGGATCGCGGTGTGCACGTTGCGGCTAGCAGCAGCGTCGCCGACCCCATCAGGGCCAGCAGCTTCAAATGGCTGCATGAACAGGCACCCAACCAATGCGCCAGAACAACGAATTGCCTCTTTCAACGGGAGCCATCCACAGAACACATCGCCAGTGAGCACGCTATAGGTCGCGGTTGCCAACGGCCTTATGGCTCGCATTGGTTGATTGGACCAGACGCCAACAGGTTGCCGGACCCTTCAAGCGCCATGCCTGATCTGACCGAACCCGCAAGTGTCAGGATGCTGTGAGCCAATCGCGGAGAGTGGTGGCACTTGCCGTAAGCTTCCTCTTCTGAATGAGAGTACACGCTGCTGACATGACCGGCGATGGAGTGTCAGAAACCCGCAAACTCGGCTGCCTTCCTTCTGAAGGCGGCCGGCGCCTCTGGGGGCGTGGGGTAAGAACGCTTGGCGGCGCCGGCCTGGCGGGTTGGGGTCCGCCACGTGAATAGTAGCGAGCTTGGCGTTTCAGGTAATTCCGCGATCGCGGAAGACGCGTCTACGCGTCCCCATCCGTTTTCGTCGATCTCCCGCCTTGGCAGCTAGGCGTTAGTTTCCAGCCACTCGCGCAGCACGATCGTAATGAGACCCGATCCGCCGATTTCCATTTCGGCCGCTATGCACTGCAAAGCGCCGCCCCCCGCAGGGGCGCGCTTGACGATAGCAGGACGAAGTGACTGGCGTTGATTCAATAACCGCGCGGTTTGGCCTTCGGCTCTGGCGAGCTTTCCGACGGGTTTGCAGCCAATTTTGCAGATCGCCGATCTTTTACCCACAGCGACTTTCTTCTTGCCAGTAAATCGTGGCGATCGCCTTCAGCGGTCGCTCGGCTATGCGTCGCAGCAATGTCATAGTCGGCTCTGTTGGTTCGATAGTCCTCTTCTTTTTGCACAGTCATCGTTTGCTCCCAGTTCGTGGCCCCTCTTTTGCCCTACCGGGCAGATTAACTGCCGGTGCATTCCGCGAGTCAATCGATTAAATAATGCACTCTGCAGTCGCGCCTACATCTCATTGTTTTCGATGATGCCGGCTTAGCCGTCGGGCAGTTTGGGCGCGGGCGAAGGGGACGTCTTGAGCCTCGCGCAGGCCCTACCATTCTCGCGTGGAATGGCTCTGGCTCGGCTTCGCGGTGGCTGCGGCGAGCACGTCGGCCGTGTATCGTGAGGCAGTTATTGGCGATGCGGCAATGGCGAATTAGTCATGGCAATGGCTGTGACCGGAAGCGCTCGCTTATGCGCTGTGCTGGAATGCACATGAAGTATGCGCGTGCGCGCCGCTTCGTCGATCTCTCGGCCTTCGAGGAAGTCGTCGATCTGATCGTACGAGACACCATATGCATCTTCGTCCGGCCGAAGCGGAACGAGGTTCTCCAGATCGGCGGTCGGGATCTTGTCAACAAGTTCACACGGAGCGCCCAGATGCGCTGCCAAGGCGCGAACCCTGCGCTTGTTCAACCCGGAAAGCGGAAGAATGTCGGCGGCACCATCGCCGAACTTGGTGAAGAAGCCCATCAATGCCTCAGCCGCATGGTCGGTGCCGATGACCAGCCCTCGGGTGGCGCCGGCGAGCGCGAACTGGGCGATCATGCGCTGACGCGCCTTAATGTTGCCAAGCAAGAAATCCTCGCGGCCGGCATCGCCGAGCTCGACACTGGCCAGCTTGATCGAATCCAGCATCGCATCGGCAGCCGGCTTGATGTCGACCCGGTGCACTTCATCCGCTCCTATGGTGTCCAAAGCTCGCTGGGCGTCCTTCTCGTTCGCCTGAGTGCCGTACGGGAGACGAACCGCCACGAATCTTTGCCTCGTATCCCGCCTTTCGCAGTTCCTCGACGGCCCGTTGAGCCAGAAGGGCCGCGGCGAGTGAATCCACTCCGCCGCTGATCCCCAGCACATACGCACTGAGGCCCGATGCACGAAGATAGGTGACGAGAAAGTCCACGCGCCGGCGCGCTTCCAGCGCGACATCGAAACTCGGAGTGACGCCCAACCCGTCGATGATCATTTCCTGTTCCGTCATGCGCAGTGGTGCTCCTGATGTCACAACATTCCGTCCAGCCGCGCGGCCAGGAGGTCGGCGGTGGTCACCGTCTCGACCTGCATGCCGTAGCGGCTCTCATAGATCGCGAGCATGGCATCGTGGGTCGAGTCAGCTCCGGAACATACCGCATCAGCCACGATGACCACCCGGTAGCCGAGATCGATCGCCCCCATCACAGTGGCGAGCACGCAAACCTCCGTCTCCGCGCCTGACACGATGAGTGAATCAATGCCCGCAGACCGCAGGCGAGCATGCAGTGACCCGTGCCAAGCGGACATGACGGGTTTGTCCTCCAGCAAAGCGGGCGGCACGAACCGCGCCAGTTCCGGAACAAGATCAATCAGCTGAGGATCGAGCCGATCGCGGGTCATCGTCCCCCACTTGTAATAGTACCGCCGCCAGGCGCCGACTGCGTCGTCGGGAGATTGAGGGGGAATAAACCGGGTGAAGATCGTCCGCGCCGGATCAAGTTCGACGAGGGCGACGACATTGGGCAATACACGCTCCATCCACGGCGTGTGCCATTCAGTCGCCTCGGCAAACATCCGTTGCATGTCGACGCAGAGGTGAACCCAGCGCTCACGAAGCGGTCCAAACCGCAGGGCTTGGTCCAATTTCGTCAAGGCCCGACCGCCTCCCTGACAATGCTCTGCGCCTCGGACTTGTCCTGATGACCCACGATCTTCGCTTCCTTGCCTTCGGCGACTTGGCAGCCGACGAAGTAGTCCTCGATATTCTTGAGCTTGTTCAGTGGCATGTAGGCGAACTCATATGGTGGATGATCCTGGTGCAGCAGGAGCGGTGCCGCCAGTAGGCGGTTGTTGCGTTTGGCGGTTCCCCGCTCGACACATCCGCCGCGATTCCTCCGAGGGCGCGGCACCGCAGCAGTGAGCCCATCGGAAGATTGGGATCCGTAAGCAGCGACATTTTTCATTGGATCACCTTCGTCAGCTTGCGTCGAACCGAGAAGCCGAACGAAAAAGGCAACGCGAAACCCAAGTGAGCAGTTTCTTGGCTCGCAACATCCTGGTCTCAGCATCGTGGGCGTTCTGCGTCCGGCCTTCTTGGGGCGTCTCAACCGCAAAGCTGTAGCCGCCGGCCGCGTAGAGAGAGATATTGTCGATTGACTCGTTCATTTCGGGATAATCCGGTTCGACCATCCGTGTTCCTCGTGGTTCAATTGAGCTCGATCCAGGCCGGCGCATGGTCGCTTGGCTTCTCCCACCCGCGAAGCTCGACATCCACGCCGGCATTACGCAGCCGGTCGGAAAGAGAGGGGCTCACCAGGAGATGGTCCATGCGCAGGCCGGAACTCCGATCGAAGCCGCCCCGGTAGGAGAAATTCCAATAGGTGTAGATGCCCTTCTCCGGATGGATGCGCCGGACAGCATCGATCCAGCCACCTTTGAGCATTTTGGCATAGGCCTGCCGGCTCTCCGGGAAATAGACCGCATCGCCCAGCCATCGCCTCGGCACCACGGCGTCGATTGGGGTTGGAACGACATTATAGTCGCCGCAGAGAACGCTTGGTGCCCCGTCGTCGAGCAAATGCTGGCCGTAGCTGATGAGACGATCGAACCAGCGCAGCTTGTAGTCGAACTTTGGGCCAGGCGCCGGATTGCCATTGGGCAGGTAGAGGCAGCCTACGACTATCCCATCTACCTCGGCCTCGATATAGCGGCTGTGGGTATCGTCTGGATCGCCCGGTAGGCCGCGTCGACGTTCCACCGGCTCGATTCGGCGAGCGAGGATTGCCACACCGTTATAGGATTTCTGGCCGTGCCAGATGGCGCCGTAACCCGCCTCTCTGATCGCATCGACAGGGAACTTGTCGTCCGACGTCTTCAATTCCTGCAGGCAAATGATGTCGTAATCGGTTTCGCCCAACCACTTCAGGAGCACAGGCAGCCGGCCGTTGACGCCGTTCACATTGAAGGTGGCGATGCGGGTCATGTGCATGCCCTCTCATGAGATACTGGCGGCGACCGGCGCGCAGGGGGGCGTGGCCTATCCCGTTGCGCTGAACCCCCAGCTCTTGGTATCGCCAACTTCGCCGGCATCCTGTGCGGCCGAGGTTCACTTCTTGCCCAGCTCGTCTTCGACCTTCTTGCGACTGTTGCCGAGCGACTTCACCGCCGATTTGACGTCAGCTTTGCTGGCGCCGGTTTTGCCCGCCTCGTACTTCATTTCATGATCCTGCCCACCAGCGACCCTGGCACGGTCCTGATCGCGTCCACGTGTTGTTCCAGTGCTTGCCATTTCTTCCTCCGAGGATTGCCGTTCCAGTCCCAACAACGCAGCCGGACTCTTCCGGTTCAATCCTTCGACGCGCGGGCCATGGAACCGAATCCAGGCCGGGTTTGTTGAATCAGCCCATGTATTCGAGGCCCTCAGTCGACCAGGCGCTCACCGACGCCGCCCCCGAGCTCGCCGCCAGCCTGCACGACTTGGCCGACCAGCTGCACACCCCCTGCCCGCCAGCCTGAGCGACCGCGTCGTGCGGCGCAGGCCACCGACCTCGGCCGGGTCGCCAGGGATACGTGGCACGGCGCCGCCACCGGCGACGCGACAATCCCCGCTGGCCTGGCTGGCGCCCTGGTCACCGATGCACGGCATCGGCGACGTGCGCGACCTGATCCACGAAGGCTGCGCCTATCTCGACGGCGCCGCCTATGACCCGGTCATCCTCGGCCTCGCCGCCGTCGGGCTCACCATCGCGGTCGTCACGGTGACCATCCTCGGCGCCACCACGCCGGCACGCGTCGGGGCCACGGTTCTCAAGGCCGCCAGCAAGGGCGGCCGGCTGTCGAAGCCGCTGCGCGGCGAATTGGTGCGGCTCGCCGGCGACGCCGTCGATGGCGAGGCGCTGCGCGCCACGGTGACTCTCGCCAGGGCCGGCGATCTCGCCGCCGCCTGCGCCACGCTTACGGGCGTGCTGCGCCCTGCCCCGTTGGCCACCCTGCGCACAGCCGCCGCCGACCTCCTCGGCATCGTCGCCAAGGCGCAAGGCTACCGCGCCACGGCGGATGTTCTGAAGCTGTGGACATCCGCGGCGGACATGGGCCGGTTCACGCGCCTGTCGGCGCGGTTCGGCAGGGGTTCCGGGGCCTCCTCGCCGTGCTCGGCGCCTCGGCGCTGACGCTCGCCGGCCTGACCGTCACGCTCACCAGTTAGCTGGCTGGCCTCGGCCGTGCTGTGGGCCCTGCTCTACTTCAGCTGGCGGCTCCTGCGCCGGCTGGGGCGGTGAGCTACCCCGTGGGGGCTGTCTGCCTGGCTGTCTGCCCCCACACCCCCGAGGATATTGTAGGACGGTTAGGATCCTGTTTTCGGAGGTGTCATGGCGCGGAGACGGGCTGGCAGGCGGGCGATCAGCTCGCCGATCGGCACGCCCGGCCGGGGGTCGCTAAGACTGGCACGCTGCATGGCCTCAAGGACGGGTGTGCGTCTCCGCATCGTCGACGCTCGAGCCGCCTTCAGCGGCCGGCACCTGACCAGGCGCGCTGTCAGTCGGCTTCGCCGGCATGGAACAGGGCTGCACCAGGCGTACCCCAAGCCCCCGCCCAGCCTGGCGCGACGCGTGACCGCCCGCCGCGCCTCGCGCTCGGCGGGTTTGTCATTTCCGCCGCGGTGCCCTTTCCGCCTTGTAAGGGCGGTATCCAGCGACGAACATTTTCTCCACGCTGCTAAGGAGCGATATGACAATTCTTGCGGTTAACTTCCAAGCGATACCCGACTCCCCTCTCTGATCGGGGAATCACTTTACCAAATCAATGCGTTTCCACACAGGCTGGACCCAAGGCGGTCGCCATCAGTCAGCAGTAGACCTGCCCAAGCTCCGCCCGACCGAAGAATCCGTGTGTTGCGGCCGCCTTAACGCCGGATGTGAGCGCCGCATCTACCGCTCGCGACTTCGCCTACTACGCTCACTGCCGCGGGCTTTTCGACGGGCAACTCTAAGTTCGGCGAGCGTTGGCCTCCACCAGCCTCTGAAGCGTTCGGTCGGCCCGGCGGATAGCCGAGCGGGCCATGTGCTCACAAGTTCGGCCAGCGTAGCCGAACGCCACCTGCCCCAAACGAAGTCGCCGTTCGCAGGCATTGCGCGGGGGTAGAAGGCGGCTACGTCGGATAGCTCAACCAGTTCACCGGAAATTTCAGTGAAGACGACAATCCCGTACTGCTCGGTTGCGACAGCGCGGCCCAGAGTAGGTAGATCTTGAGCTGGCAGCGGATAGCGATGGCGCCGGCGTTCAGCAGCCCGCTTTTGTGCGGCTTTATATGCTTCGGTGTTCCTGGCGGCTGCTCGTCGCCGTTTCCTCTCCTCCGGTTCGGCATGCTGCGCAGCTTTTTCGATGCTTGGCCATCGGCGCCGTAGCTCTTCATATGAGCGGAACGGAACTCTCCAAGCCCGCAACTCATCGTCCCAACTCGCCCACGGAACAGCGCGCAATTCTTCAAGCACGGTCCTCGAATAGGAGGTGCGAATGCGGAGGTCGTCCGCGATCTCCAGATACTGGCTCGATATTGGGTCGAAGGCGAAGGCATCGCGTCCCTTGCTATCGTCATGGGGCGCCCGTAGCGCTGCCTCTTGCGCCAGCCAGCGGTCGATCCGCCGGGCCGCCGTCTTGCCGGGTACGAACCAGCTGCTGCGCTCGTCGCTCCATCTGGCACGCGGAAAGGTTTGCTGAAACCGCTCGATCGCCATTCGATCGAACGAAAAGCGGGCCTCGGCACCACGTGCATCCTTTTTCTGCGGCGCGGGACGAGCGTTGGATTCCGTCATTGTGCATCAACCGAGTTCGCTGCACGGAACGCAGCGCCGGCCCTAAAAGTTCACCAGCCTGACGGACTCCGCGGAATATGGCGCCTGAAGTGATCCCCGATGCTCGAGACCGGCGAAGTGAACCTTTTCCCACGCTCGGCGGTTAGGGAGAGCCGAGAGGATGACCAATGTCTAAACCAGATGGGAGAGCGGCTTGCGGCCGTGCGGCCGATAAAAGCTCGTTCGTGGCAACCGTGGTGCCGAGACGTTGGCTAGGCGGACGCAGTCACCTTTCCGGAGAGCCGGCAAGCCTACGCCGAAATGCTGGGTAACGGCTGGATTGATGCCGTCCGCCGCATCCCTCCACAGAAAGGCATCTACACGTATTGGAACTTCTCCTACCGGGGCGGTTATGATCGGAGTTCCGGCCTCCGGATGGATCATCTCCTCGTGAGCCCATCACTTTCGAACAGGTTACGTGATGCCGGCGTGTACGCTGATTTGCGAGGTTGGCAAAAGCCGAGTGATCATGCGCTCGCCTGGATAGAGCTCGACCTCTGCGGCAAATAGTTGAGTGATCCATTGTTCGCTAGGCGTCTTCGCCGACTGCTGACAAAAATCCCTGCCGGGAATTTCGTTTCCTGCCCTTGATCCTCACGCTGCCTTTCTGACGGCCGCCCTGAACGGACGGTCGATGGTGAAGGCATCTGGACGGATGGCTGCCTCAACCTGGCTCCAGGTCACGGGATGAGCGATTGGGAAGCCAGGTCGCGCTCGTGGGGAGAAGGCGCCGACCGCCGTGTTGCCGCGCCCATTGCGGAGGTAATCAATGAAGATGCGGCCCTTTCGGGCTGCCGGTGCGGCGGAGAGCAGATAGCGATCAGGATGAGCTTCAGCGAGGCGCTTGGCGAACGACCGGGCAAGGAGCCGGGCATTGTCGTGCGGGATCTTCGTCGCAAGTGGGGCCATCAGGTGAATTCCCTTGCCGCCCGTCACCTTCGGCCAGCTCTCTAGGCCTTCTGCTCCCATGATGTCGCGGAGCGCTAGCGCGGTCCGGATGACCTCATCCCACTCGACCCCCTCACCCGGGTCGAGGTCCAGAACGATGCGGTCGGCATGCTCGATGTCATCAACGGTGGCATTCCAAGCATGCAGCTCTACAGCATCCATCTCGACCAGCCCTAGCAGGCCGGCAAGGTCGTCCACCCACACGCGCACACCTTCGCCACCCTCGCGCTTCTGAACGCGCAACTGATGCACTGCTGGCGGGATCTTCGGCAGCGCGCCCTTGTGGTAAAAGGTTGCGCCGAGAGCATGGCGGACCAGCTTCAGCGGTCGGTGGCCGAGATGGACGAGTGCGTGATCGGCAACCCTCTGCCAATAGCGCGCAAGCTCTTCTTTGGACGGCGAGACCGCCTCGGGCAGCAGTTGCAGGATGTTCTCGCTGGGAACGCCATATTCCCGGGCTGGCCCACGTCGCTTTGATGGCGCAGGAGGCTTGGCCGGGATCGCCACGAGGTCTTCTCGCAGACCCTTGAACACGGCTTCACGCAGCACGCCGCGATCTGTTACGCCACTGAATTGCACCTCGGCCAGCACGTCCGGTCTGACCCATGTCGCCTTCGGTTTCACAATGGGCTCTGACAGAGGCGACTTGCTGATGATCAGCGGGTCAAGCCGCTCTCGAACCAGTCGCGCAGCGCTCAAGGTGTAGCCGCTGCGAGCCTTGCCGGCATAGAGCAGTCGGTCGCCCTCGCGACGGCCTATGTAGAGCGATGCGATCCGGCGCGGGTGAGCGCCGAGCTTTTCCACGAAAGCGACAATGGGGAAGGTGTCGCTCTTGATGCACTTCACTTTGAGCCAACTCGTCTGGATACCCGAGCGGTACGTGGCATCGGTGCGCTTGGAGACAATCCCCTCCAAGCCCATTCGGCAGGCATGTTCAAACACGTCCGTGCCGCTCACCTCCAGATGCTCGGCATAGGTCAGTGTCGGCGCTGAGTTCTTAAGCAGCTTCTCTAGGGCTGCCTTGCGCCTCACCAGCGGCTGCTGTCGTAGATCGCGCCCGTTGAGGTGCAGCAGGTCGAACGCGTAGAAGATGAGCCTCGCCGAGTCTGGATTGCCCAACTCCCGTTCCAAGGCTTGGTAATCCGGCAGGCCGCTGTCGCCGAGAACGACAGCCTCCCCGTCGATGATCGCCGCCTTCACCGGCAAGCCCGCCGCTGTTTGAACAATTCGTCGGTATCGATGCGACCAGTCGTAGCCACGACGCGTGAAGGCCCGCGCTTTACCGCCCTTAATGATCAGCTCGGTGCGGTAGCCGTCGTATTTGATCTCGTGAAGCCATTCGCCGCCCTCGGGCGCATTCTCGACCAGCGTGGGCGACTGGAACTCAATGAAAGAGAGCTGGCCATCCCCAGCTTTGGAACTCATGGCACACTCCTGACCTTCCACCCAAACCTTGCGGCCAGTGAATAGGTTCCGCAACAGGGCTGGCCGGAGGAGTAAGGCCCCGAGCCGGTTTACCTGATCCTTGCTCGAACCGGGCGTGGTTGAGGGAACTCTTAGTTAAGCCATCGCTTATGTACGAATGTCGCTCCATTGGTTCTCTCCGCCGGTCTCCGTAAGGACCACCCGTCCTGGCATTGCTTATCAGTGCAACAACGTCGAGGGAGCCGCCGAGCAACTGTTGCAGTGGACCAAGCGTGGCCCCAAGTGGCACAGCGCAGTGCAGCTCTGCATGGATGCCATGATCGATCAGGTGAAACCCGAAGTGGTCCGCAGGGCGTTTCGCGAAGCGGCCAAGGAAGAGGGAAACCTAGTGCCTCCTTAGCATCTGCGACCGAAAGCCCTACTCTTGGTTGGGCACGAACCTAACAAAGAGCATCGTCGGCTCTGCAGCGAGGCGGCGGTCGTAGAACTGGCAAGCGAGGACCATTGACTTGCCGACTACCGCTGCGCCTTCAGCGATAGTCAAGCTATCCGGCATCTAAGCTGACTTGCAGGGGATTTTCTCGGGCCTTCTCACTATCGATAATTCTCTCTTATCGATAGCGATCAGACCAAGGCTTGACCAACCTGTGGAATCGGCGCTATCGTGGTGCAGAACCGTGTTTGTCGTGCATGGCTGGGCTCAGCGCGACGCGAGTCGCATAGCGCACAGCAAGCTCCTACGAGGACAAAACAATGACCATCACGGTGAAAATTGGCGAGGCCAAAACCCACCTTTCGGAACTGCTCGCTAAGGTCGAGGCCGGTGAGGAGGTGATCATTTCGCGCGGCAACGATCCCATTGCCAAGCTGTCCCGCCTTCCCCAAAACCAGGATCTGGGCGCCTTGATCGAAGAGGTCCGCGCCGCGCGGGCCCACGCAAAACCTGTCACCACCGAGGAAATTCTGGCCTGGAAGCATGAAGGCCACCGTTACTGATGCGTCTCGTCCTGGACGCGTCCATAGCCGCGGCCTGGCTGCTGCCGGAGGAGCACAGCGCGGTCGCCGAGACCCTGGTTGCCGGCCTGACGGGGCGATCGCCGGTGCCGTCGCTGTTCTGGCACGAGGCGCGCAGTGTCGTGCTGATGGCCGAGCGGCGTAGCCGCATCGCCGCAGGCGAAGCGGCCACCGCCATGGCACGGCTGCGCCGATTGCCGCTGGAGGACGCCGGCGGCGGGTCGGACGGCGCGGTGCTGGCGCTAGCGGCCGCGCACGGTCTCAGTGCCTATGACGCCGCCTACCTTGCGCTGGCCATCGAAACCGAGTTGCCGCTGGCGACCCTCGATCGCAAGCTCGCCGTTGCCGCGCGCGGCAAGGGAGTCCGCATTTTCGGACCGCTCGCCAATGGCAACTGACCTCGTCGCTCGGCCACCTGGCAATGGTGTTCGACGCGCCGAGGCGCTCGACGCATTGGATTCGGTGCTGCCCTTCGACCGGCGCGATCTTTTGGCCGAAATCCTGACCGACGACGATGTCGCAACGCTGCGCCACCTGGCCAAAGAAGGCATCGGCGCAAACTCTCTCCGCGCGCTGGCCTCCGACCTTGGCTATCTCGAGGCATGGTCTTTTGCCGGCACCGGTTCTCCGCTGCCCTGGCCGGCGCCGGAAACGCTTTTGATCAAATTCGTCGCCCACCACCTGTGGGATTCTTCCCGGCGCGAGAGTGATCCGACCCATGGCATGCCGGCTGACATAGCGGCGTCGCTGGTAGCCCAGGGCCTGTTACGGGTGACAAAAAGACCGCATGCGCCGTCCACCGTGCGCCGGCGCCTGTCGAGCTGGTCCACCTTGACCAGATGGCGCGGACTTGTCGGAAACTTCAACGCGCCGGGGCTGCAGAGCGCCATCAGACTGGCGGTGCGCGCCGGCGCCCGGCCGCGGAACCGCAAGAGCAAGAAAGCGGTGACCGCTGACATTTTGACCGCCCTCCTGAAGGCCTGCGCCGGCGACCGCCTCGTCGACATGCGCGATCGCGCGCTGCTCATCACCGCCTTCGCCTCGGGCGGTCGCCGCCGCAGCGAGGTTTCTGACCTCCGCGTCGAACAGCTCATCGAAGAAGAGCCGGTGCCAGCGGATCCCAAGGATTCAGAGGGGCAAAAAATTCCCTGCCTAAAAATCCGGCTCGGCCGGACCAAGACGACACAGGCCGATGGCGACGCTTTCGTGCTGCTCGTCGGCCGGCCGGTGACGGTGCTGCGAGCGTGGCTCGAGCGCGCCGGCGTCACTGAAGGCGCCGTGTTTCGCGGCATCGACCGCTGGGGCAATCTCGAAGCGCGCGCCCTGACGCCGCAGGCCGTCAATCTGATCCTGAAGCGCCGCATCGCCGAGGCCGGGTTCGATCCGCAAGCCTTCTCCGCCCACGGCCTGCGCTCCGGCTATCTCACCGAAACCGCACGCCGCGGCATTCCGTTGCCCGAAGCCATGCAGCAGTCGCAGCATCGCTCTGTGCAGCAGGCCTCGAACTACTACAATGACGCGGAACGCACGCTCGGGCGGGCGGCGCGGATAATCGTCTGAGTCGCAGATCGATCCGACCCTTGCGGCGCGCCCAAAATCTCAAGAGTCGCCGCCGGCGATAGCCTGCCAAGACTGTGACTGTCACCCACGCTTGCCCTGGGCACCCGTAATGGAAATGATCGCGGGCGCTACCGTGACGAACAGGATATAAGGCTCTCTGGCAGCAGACTGGTTGAGGAGCGCCCCACCGTCATGAAGCCGATGAACGAAGAGCATCTCGCGGTTCTACGCAGGCACATGGTCGAGATGATTGCAATTCACA
>NZ_JAMYNH010000036.1:0-37701 GCF_040318975.1 Mesorhizobium sp. M0983
CTGGCTCGAGGCGACCCGCTATCTCAACATGGATCATCTGCGCGAGCACAAGAAGGAGAGCCTGAGAGCATTGGCCGCCTGAGCACCGCCGTGTGTCCGCCGCGCCCCTAAACACGGGGGCTGCGCGGCGGACACGCCGACGTCACAGCTACTGCCACGCCATTTTTGCAGAACTTGACGCACACAACTGTTAGGCGAGCATGAGGATTTGTGTGGCACGTATGTCCACCACGGGCCCATGTCCAGCCCCACCGCCTCTGCCATCAGATCGGCTTGGGCACGGGTTCAGGTCGCCTGTCCCCCTGCATCGCGGCGAGCAGCGGGGAGCAAGGGGGGCGGAGGGGTCTCCCCGGCATAGGCGCTAACTTAGGGCACGGCAGCTATCCTTGCTGCGGCGGATTGGTTTTTGCGCCGTCTTGGCGGATCGCAGACATGGCGAATGATTTCGGCGAAGCGTCCGGCGATTTTTCCCGGTCGCAGCACGCTCAGTATGGCGTTGAGGATCGCAGTACGCAGAAGGTTATGCAGCCTCCAAAGGGACAGCGATTGCGCCATGCGTGGTTTCGTCTTCACAGGGGGGAGAGTCGAGAACGTCGTTGACGGCCTCGTCGATAATCAGCGCCAGGATCAGATGGGCCATGAGCCAGCTTCGGGCGAGCCGCTCATCGCGTGCGGGAAGCTTATGGATGCCCATTCCGCTCTTGAGCCGCTTGAAGGCGAGTTCGACCTGCCAGCGCAGGCCATAGGTTTGCAGAACCTCCTCGGCCGTCATCGCGTCGGCCGGGATCGATGTCAGCAGCATGACGAAGCCTGCCGCAGTGACGGTCATCAACTGCAGTGTCTGGTGTTGCGGCGTCGCTGATGACCCCGCCTTGCCGCTTTCTCTGACTTTTCGGTGGCCTTCGCATTCTTGCGCCTGACGATGAGCCTTGCCCGCAAGAGCGGCTTGCCTCGGCCCTTGCCTTTGGGGCCCGAATGCTCCACGAGCACGTCCATCTCGCAAATCTCGCCGGGCTGCATGGGCGCGTAGATGGCGTTCCAGTCCACCAGTTGGCCGTCGAGCGTGGTCAGCCGAACACTGGTCCAGCCCGTGCGCACGATGAAGTCGGCGCCCGCCAACGCCACCTTTTCAAGAGATGGGGCACGGGCGTAGGCGCGGTCGCCAACAACGATGTCGCCTTGGCGAAGCGGAACACGAGAGAAGCTCTCACCACCGTGGACGTCGCTGATCTCCAGATGCGTGAAGCGCGCAAGCGCAGGTTCGTAGGTGGCATGCAGCCGCCAGTCCGTGCCAGCACTGCCGGGACGCGAGATCGAACTGCCGTCGGCAATGCGCAGCCGACGCCCCTTCGGCACGGTGCTTTTGGCACAAGCGTTTTCGAGCAAGGCGCCTGCGATGCAGCCGAGCCAATCGGCGGCTCCGCGCAAGCGCTTCAAAAGAGCAACATCCGAAAGGCTTGCAACATCGTTCACCCCGGCCCAGGCGGCAGCCGAGCGCAGGCTCATCCCGCCGGGGCCATAAGCTAATGCCAGGCGCAGCAATGTTGCCGCGTCCGCAACATTGCGACGACGCACGAGCGCTCCTGTCGCCCGCGCCGTCGCGTCAAGATCAATGGATTGCGACAGCCCCGATATCAGTGCCTGCCAGTCTGCTTCGATGGAATCATTCGTTCGCATCTGGCCGAGGAATCACATCTCGATTCGACCAGTCTACCCCTAAGTTAGCGCTTATGGGTCTCCCCGGTCTGCACGGAGCGAAGCGGGCAGACGGAGGAATCCGCCAGCGGCGGCTTGCAGGGAGAGGGCCGCGCGCCTCTTTCCCCTCCCTGACAAAACGTGCCGCCAAGCACGTCACGTCGGCGCAGCCGTGCCGCAGAGGCGGCCGCAACAAAGAAGCCCTACAAGGCGGAAGCATCGAAATGTCCGCCAGCGGGACCAATTCAGTTCGGTGCTGGAGAAAGCGGTTCAACAGGGCGGCCGTAGGAGCACCAGCATAGCGCCGCCGTCAGGCGCGATGCGGACCGACAGCCCCGACGAAGGGCGCTGATTGATCGACTAAAATTGGATCGGGTCATTTTACCAGCTGACATAATCCATGAATTTCTCACGATGCTTCAGCGCGCGCCTGGATTTTCTGCATTTAGCCTGCAGCGAAGGTCCCGGTGGTGCGGTGGAAGCGAACCCGGGGCATCTTGGATTTATTTGATGCAGCCATCCAGGACTGCTGCATTGCCACAGCAATGGCCACAACCTGCTAGGCGGGCTTCTGGAGATGGACGCGACGATCGGTCAGACGCCCTTTGATTGGCTGCGGTCGGCGCCAGACGGTCGCGGAGCTTCAAATCTGATCGGGCTCCCGAGCGAATTGCCGTCCTACGAGCATTCGGGACCGATCCCGGCCTACAGGCACGCCTTACTTCGGGCGGCGGATCAAGTGATCCGTGAGGGGAATGCCACGCCGGCGTGGCTCGCCAATGACTTCAATGCCAACTGTCGGCAGTCACATCATCAGTTATGCATAGCTCCGCGACACATATCCAAGGTGGCGCACAATCCTGCGAATTCTCATCGCTGTAACAACAATCGCCGCACCAAGCAAAGTGGCGAACTCGATTCTGCTCGTGAGATCCCAAAGCTCTCCGAACGGTATTAGATCCATGAAGCGAAACACGGCACCCTGAAGCAGGTAAAGCAGCAGTGTGCTCTGACCAAGCTCCACCGCGACAAAGCGAGCTACGCGAGTTGAATAGCCAACTCTCCAGCATAGGAATATAAGCTGCATCGCCACTGCAGAAGTTGCTACCGAGCCAGCGAACATCAGCAACACTTGTTTGGCCGACTGTGCATCGTAGATCAAACCGAGATTGTTGTAGACGTACGTCTCCTTTCCCCAAACAAGAAAGCACATGAACGCAGCCATAGAAAGTAACCCTCAGTTTCGGGGGAATGGCAAGCCCTGGTCGGCGCGGCGCTGAGTTGGGCGGAAAGATCGACGGCGCAACGCGGGCTCCTGCGCGACGAGCAGATTTTTCGCCCGGTCTGACCCGGCCTCGACTCCAGATGCCGCAATGACCGTCGGGCCCGCGTCGGCGAGCCAGCATCTGAAGGTGCGGCCGAAGCGATGTCGCTCGGCGGTCATGATCGCGCCGGTCATCATGCCGCAGCGGAAAGCTGCCGAAGCTCGTCCGGCCAGGTCGCTGACCGCCTCGTCGTCACGGGCTCAGCGGGATGGGCTGCCAGTTCACGCCCGGCCAATAGCATCCGGCCCGCGGCGCCGACCTCGTCTCACGGTCGTGTGACCAGAAGAACATCGCGAAGTGCGGCTTCATCCTCGACGCCGCGAGCCTGCTTCGCCGTACCGCGGCCGCCGAAAGCCCCTAGGCGCTGTCACCAGGCGCCAGCCCACCTCTCTAGCTGGCGGACCATCGCATTGAGCGCGCCGATGGCCGGACCGGCAGTGATTGCAATGTCCTCAATGCGCCGCAACTGTTTGGGTCGGGGGCAACCCTGCGCAACCAGGCCGGCACCGCCGTCGTCGGCGCGGCTTCCGTGGCACCTGGAAGAGTGCCGTGGTGGCGCACGAGGGTTTTGGCTCAGAACCATGGAACACGATGGATGATCGCGGCGCTTTTGTAGAGCGAACGATAAATCTTGCACGACCAGCCATTTATCCCTCGCCAATTCGATGCCGCGGGCAACCAGCAGGCGAACTCCGTCCGGACTGAGTACCCGTTTCAACGCGGGCAAAAGAAGTTGTGTAGCCATGTCACGAAATGCTTGGTCCGCTTCTCTGCCGGCCGATGGTCCATGAAATCCCCTCCCCACCCATGACACCAGACACCTCCTTGCCAATATGCCGATCAAGCACTGGCCTCCATGGTACCAGCGTGAACTCGCGCGCCTTCTCGACTATGAGGTATTTGCCGCTGGCAAGGTCGATCGAGCGGCGCAATCGACCCCCTATTCGATCACCAGGCTGCGCTTCGGAATACGAGAGTCCGAGTTCGTTCGACAACTGGCCGGCCACGCGGTTCAACTCGCGTTGGCGCAGCATCGAAAGCATGTTCGCGCGATAGATGACCCGATCCTGCGCTTCATGCGCGAGACCTTGCGCGATCAGCCACTGCTGTCGACGGGCCTGGACCTGACGTACTTCGCGACCGAAGCCAGAGTCGCGCAAGGGCTCAGGATGAGCTGATACGAGCTCCTGGTCGATCCAGGTGGCGCCGTCGAAGCTGACTTGTTGTTCCAGCGGCGTCGATGAGAGCTTGTCAACCGTGACAGGCTCGGCCCCGGCCCGCTGACGCTCGTAGTCAGACACACGGTCGAGATGATCCGGTGCGACGATCCATGTACCGTCCGGCTCGCGCTCGACACCACCGGTCGCCCGGCGGATCGCCTCCAGTCGCCGCACGTGCGTTTCGGCAAAGCGTTCGGTGGCCGACGGGTCATGCTTGAGATGGATATCGATGCTGTAGCGCCCGTCATGGGCCGTGGCGATCTCGGCAATTGTGCGGTCGACTTGCCTTGGCCCGGTGTCCCTCGGCGTGACCCGCACTATGCAGCCCTCTGGCGTCGGTTGGGTGGCCTCGCCTTTGCCGATATCAACATAGTGGCTTTTGCCGTCCACGCCGTCGACGACGAGGTAATGGCGGTCAGTGATTTCGTCGGCCAGGCCGCGCGCAACGATGCGGCCGACGACAGGCTGCATCTGCTCTGCAGATCGATCATGGATAACATAGTCGGCGGCACTGCGGGCGAGCCCCTTGCCGGTCAGTTCGCGGTGCATGGTCTTGATGATATCGCCCCGCTCGCCGATGCGGCGCAGCGTCGCTTCAAGCTCGCCATCAAGGCGCCAGCGGCCCGAGCCGACTTCCTCAGCCAGACCCATCCGCTCGAGCTTGCGCAGGCGGCCCTGGTGCAGCGTCTGGCGAAACGTGTCTCGGCTGGCCGGTGAGACATGCCCCTCATGGTCGCGCATGCGGAGCAGCTGCCGATCGATGCTGGTGAAGCGTTCCCGCTCCATTTCCTGGCGCAGGCGTTGCTCGATCTCGCGGTCCGTTCTCGGGCCAAGGTCGAGGCTGACCAGCTCGGCCGCCCGTTCACGGATGCCAGACGAGATGTAGTCTCGCGCGATGACAAGATTTTCGCCGCGGTCATCCTTGCCGCGGACGATAATATGGGTATGCGGATGACCAGTGTTGAAATGATCGACAGCGACCCAGTCGAGCTTTGTGCCGAGGTCTTCTTGCATCTGCGCCATGAGGCGCCGCGTGAGCGGCTTGACGTCGTCATACTCGATGCCGTCTTCAGGTGCGACGATGAAGCGGAACTGATGCCGGTCGCCATCGGCACGATCGATGAAGGCCTTGCCATCAACGCGGTCGCTGTCGGCGCTATAGAGCTCGCCAGGCTCGCCTTCGCGGGTGACGCCGTCGCGCTGGAGGTAGCGAAGGTGTGCACGTGCCCCGTCAACACCCTTGCCGGCCAGCTTGACGATACGCGCCTTGACGACGGTGCGCCGCTGCCGAAACGCCGCGTGGGGGTCGCGCGCTCTGAGAACGGCGGCAGCAGCCCCGCCGCGCCCCGCCCGGCTTCCGATGAAGCGGCCACGGCGACCGCTGCCGCCGCCGGCTCGGTTGATCGCGGCGCGGATCTGGCCGGCGAAACGCTTGCCTGCCTTCGAGCCGCGCGATCCGATTTTGCCCAGGCTCGGCTTGAACTCTTCATCCTGCATTGAGCCTCCTAGCAATCTTGAGCAGAATCAAAGCTTTGTCGGCAGAAGCTCTCCTGACGCTGAAGGCAGCCTCCATGAAAAACGATGTGCAGACAAGGACTTCGCCGCCTCCAGGAGGCGATGCCTTTATCTTGCCTTCCCGGACCTGCATCCCTGCCCCGCCCGACCCACGGTACCCCTGCCCTCACCTGCGATCCGGCCGGCCTGACCTTGCTCGCTCCGATCCGAGCGGCACCACAATTTGGCCATTCGGATCGGTCGCGGAAACACCGTTTCGCAGGAAAAACAGCGACTGCCCGGACGGGATTTCCGGCGCTTTTCCGGAACGGGATTTGCCGGTGAACGCGTCCATGTCGGCGGCCGAGATCCCCGCCGCCTTGAGCTCTTCCAGATACGAAACCGTCTCGCTGGGCAGCGGTCGCCCACGCTGCAAATGCTGTTCGTAGCGGTCCGGCCCAGCGTTATACGCGGCAAACAGGCCGGGAAAGCCGAAGCGGTCATACATGGCGCGCAGATAGGCAGTGCCTGCCAGAATGTTGTCGCGAGGGTCGTGCGGATCGGCTCCCAGGCCAAGCTCTGCGCGCATCTCCTCGTAGGTGCCGGGCATCACCTGCATGAGGCCAATGGCGCCGGCGTGTGAGGCGATCGGCCGTCCGTCCAGCCTTGTCTGCCCCCGGCTTTCGGCATCCATGACGGCATAAATCCAGGGCTGTGGAATGCTGAAACGCTGGCTTGCTTCGGCTACCAAGGGCTGCCATCTTGCCAGCTGCGGACCAGGGGAGATTGCGGCCGGCTGAGCGTCGGTCGCGGCGGAACAGGCGCATGGCGCTATCGCGATCATGCCCAGCATCAGGAGGGTTACTCGGTCCATAGCGGGACCAGCCTCCCGACAATATTTTCGGCCGGCACCGGCCCGAAATAGCGGCTGTCGAAGGAGTGATTTCTATCGGTGCCGAGCAGGAAAAACTCGTCGGCGGCGAGCTTGCGGCAGGCATTCCACCAAGGCAGCGGACGGTGCTGCGTGTCGGTTGCCAGCCGGCGCGCGACGATCTCGCCGCCGATGATGATGGCGTCGCCGAAGGCGCAGACATGCTCGCCAGGCAGCGCGGCAAGGCGCTTGACCAGCGGCAGATTGCTGGGCAGATAGAAGCGTTCGGCGGCGAGATCGGCGACCGGTTTTGGCGGGCGGACGAGCACCAGATCGCCACGAGCCGGTGATCCGGACGCGACGCGATAGAGGCCGACCGGCGCACTCGCCGAGGCGTTCCAGACCAGCCAGGGCGATGGGTTGTCGAAAGCGGCGAAGCCGATCAGGCCGAGGCCTATTGTGGCCACCGCGATCGTCTTGCGCGCCCGAATTCGCCGCAGATGGCTGCCGATCAGACGGATAGTGGGACGCCGGCTCATGAGCGGCCTCCCTCACCGGCCGAGCCGGAATCGTGCCCGCCATCCTCGGGCCTGGTCTCCTGCGCGCGTCCCTTCGACCAGTCGTCGAGCTCGTCGATGTGATAGCGGACATAGCGGCCGTGCTTGCGAAATTGCGGGCCGCCGCCTTTGAGCCGCATCTTCTCCAGCGTGCGCTGGGACAGCCCGATATAGAAGGCGGCCTGCGCGGTGTTGAGAAACGGACTGCCCTTCTTGGCGCGGGCCGCGCGTTCGTTTTCGTCGTCCATGATGATCCTCGTTCCGCTACGGACAAGCGAAGGCGAGGATCGGCGAGCGAGATCCTTTTGGGGACGGGCGAAGAGTGGAGGGCGAGTTTTCGCCGCCCCTTCTTGAGAAGAGCCCCGCGCCGGTTGCGGCGCGGGGCTCGAGGCTGGCGGTTCAGTCGACGGGGTTCCAGATGATGGCGTATGTGTCGTCGTCATCCTGGCCGGCGGCGCGGCCGAGATTGGCGTAGAGCTTGCGCGGGCCGAACTCCGGGGCGGCAATCGACAGGCTCACATAGTCCTTGCCGGAGGTCTCGCCGGTGCGGATCCAGCCGGCCCCTACTTCGACCCCTTGCGTCAGCACCCGGAAGTCGGGATGGGTGTCGGCGCTCTTTGCCTGATTGGGCACGATGTCGATGTCGGCGCGCACGCTGAGCGTCTTGAGCTGGCCCTTGTAGCCGCCGTTTTCCTGTTTGGTGACGATCCGATCGCGGTCATTTTTAGTCTCCTTTTGGTGCTCGCCGGGGACCATTCCCCTGCGATGGCGGACCGTGATGGGCGCGTCCGGACCGCCGGAACCGGGACGGCCGCAGCGATAGCGGAGGACCCGAGCGGACAGCTTTTTTGAAGCGAAGCGGCGCGAGGAAGCCGCCGCAGGCGGCGGGGAAAAAAGCTGCTGGCGAGGGTTTCGGGCGGGCCGGATCCGCCCATACGTCGTCAAGCCAGCCGCAGGGGAATGGTCCTGAGACACCATGGAGACAGGTGGCGCGATCGGTGACACAAGGAGCCGGCGGCAATGCAGGGCGCCGGCTGCGCGGGCTCTGTCGGCAACCGGATCGGACAATTGGCCCCATGCGCCTGGCGCCTCAGCAAGCAACCCGGCGCGGTGCAGGGCTGCCGAAACGGGGGCGAATTGGCGTCGGGATTTCTCGCGCGCGGCACTGGCTCGACAAGACGCCCAATCGGCAGCCGGCGCGGCCCGGAGCGGCGCGCGCGACCTGAGTGGCGGTAATCGAGAGAACCGCCGCTCGGGCCCTGATCGACTATTTGCGGACGAACAGCGGCTGCACTTGTGCCCACTGATCGGCGGTGCGGAAGCCGCCGCGGCTGGTGTAGCTTTCGGCCGGGAATTTCATCCAGCGCGGCAGCCAGGTCTCGATCTTCTGGCGGCCATTCTCGCCCGCCAGGAAGTCGCGGATGATCTTCTTTTGCGTCTTGACCTTCTCGGCGACATTGCCGTCCGCGACCAGCTTGCCGCCGACCTCGGCCAGCATCGAATTGGCGATTTCCTTGTCGCGCAAGAGGTCGAAGAAGGCATCGTCCGGTTGCCACCATGTGCCCATATCGACGTTCAGATGGTTGCCGAGCGCCTCGATGACGGTGCTGCCGGCTGCAAGCGTCTCGGCCATGACAAGGGTGAGAACGCGCATGACATCGTCGTCGCACAGCGCCAAGAGGCGCGCGAACACGCCGGCGATAGCAAAGGCGTCGCCATTGCCGCCGGCGACCACGCCATCCTCATCCGGTGATCCGAGCAGGGCCAACACTTCGCGCCGCTTTTTGCCGAATGCGGCTTCAGCCTTGCAGCCGGCAAGGCTGGCAGTCACCGTCTCGTTGGCTGCGCGCTGTGGCTCACGGCGCACCTGCCACAGGCCGGAACCGGTGATGGCGTGCGCCACCACGAGGCGCAGCGCCACGGCGGGATGGTCGAGCATGGCCGCGCGCACGGCAGCATGGCGATGCAGATCGACATAGTTCTGCATCGGGCCGGTGAGTTCGGGGCGCGGCGGCTTGGCGGCTGTTTCTTCTTGCTCGCCGCCCTCGCGGGCGCGGCGCGCTTCCTTGCGTGACAGCCAGCCCTCGTGACACTCGACCTCGCCGCGATACGTGACCGCGATGACGACCTTGCCGCCCTTCTTCTTCGGGGTCTTCTCGTGGTCCCATGCGTGGAAATATTGGCCCGGTTCCAGCAGCACCACCTCGCTCCAGCCGTCGTTGAGATATGTGTCGCGTCTGGTGGCAATCGCTTCGTTCTGCTTTTGCCAGAACAGGTCGGCATCGGCGAAATAGCTGTCCTCGCCGAACAGGTCCGAGGTGATCAGGCCGGGATACTCCTCGATGGCAAACAGCGCCACCTTGGTGGAAATCGACTGGCCGCCGAACAGCCATTGCTTCAATTGAAAGCCACGCGGCGCGTATTGATCGGGATCGGCACAGAGTGCCAGCCAGTCCTTCTGCTGCGCCTTGGACGCCATGGTGAGATGGCGCACCGTCTCGGCGTCGATCTCCTCGCGGCGATAGGCTTCGCGGATTTTGGGCAAGAGGTCGCCAAGCGCCAGAATGCGTTTGACCTTCAGGTCAGTGATGCCGAAGGTCGCAGCGATGTCTGGAACGGTGCGGCCTTGCCTGACGAGCCGCGAATACGTCTCCCATTGCGAGACTTCGTCAGGATCGAGGCGGTCGAGGTTTTCGATCAGCGAAGCTTCCAGCGCATCGGCGTCATCACCGTCCTCCATGATGGCGCAGGGCAAGGGATCGCCTTCGCCGCGCTCGTCGGCAAGCGATTTCGCGGCGAAATAGCGCCGCCTGCCGGCAACGATCTCGAAGGTTTCCGGCTGGCCGTTCGGAGAGGCACCAGCACGCCGCGCGCACGCACGGATGGCAGGATATCGGACATGTCGGGCGCGCGTTTTCCATAGCGCATGTTGAGCGCGGAAATCTTGGGCTCATCCAAGGGGATGTGGCCAACCTGCATGGTTATTCTCCTTCGCTTTGGTTGAGGTTGTCCCGCCGCAGAGGCCGAAGGCCGGCGCGGCGGGACGGTTTTTGCGCCTATCGGCGCTGCTGTTCCGCCGTGTCGGACGGAAGCTCGGAATGGGGCTTTGAAAGGGCGTCTGCTGCATGCCGCAGAAGTCGCTCGGCCTCGGTGATGTGGCCCCAAATGCGGGCGGCTTCGGCATAGGCGGAGAGCGGATAGCGCGCCTGGAAATGCAGGTCGCGCTCTATGCCGAGGCCAAGCGGACCTTTTACGGATGCAAGCTCGGCCAGACTGACGCTGCCGAGTTCGGGGAAGCCGAAGCCGAGATCGCAAAGGCCGAACAGCGTGTCGCCATCGGCGTCGAGTTCGCTCAGAAGCCACGTCGCGGCACCTGTCGGATTAAACAGTTTCACAACGGGAAAATGGTCGATGTCGGCGTCGGCGGCGCCATTGGCGAGCAGTCGTGCGCGCAGTGGATCGGTGATCAGGATCATGGAAAGACTCCTAGTCAGAACAGGTCGAGTTGATTTCTGCTGGCTTCATCGAAGAGACCGATATCGAGCGGCTTTTGCGCCGCGCGCGGACACATCGGCGCGTCCATCAGGAGGGTGAGCCAATCGCGCGTGGTGATCGGCCGGACACCGGGAATGAGCATCTGCTCGCCTTGGCGTCGGCTCGGTCGCGGTCAGTCGAGGATCGCGCATCGTCATGCCGCAATCCCTTCCTGCGCCTCGCTTTTGGCATCGTCCTTAAAGCCAAACAGGAAATCGGCGGCCTTGGAGGCAAGACTGGCGGCACGGAAGATCGCGCGGTTGTCCTCGCGCAGCACCTTCAGCCATGAGCCGATGTAATCGGCATGACGCACGGTCGGCTCGATACCGAGATTGCTGCAAACGAAGGCGGCAGTGATTTCGGCGACCAATTCTTCACGCGCGTAAGCCTTGGAGCCGAACGAGCCGGAGAGGTCGCGAGCAAGCCGCGTCGGGTGGCCGGTCCAGTGGCCAAGCTCGTGAAAGCAGGTCCGGTAATAGTCGATCTGCTGATGGAACGCCGGCTGCGGCGGCACCTGAATGTGGTCGCTGCCCGGCATGTAGAAAGCGCGATCGCCGCCGACTCTGAAATCCGCACCGCTGGCGCGAATGAGCGTCTCGGCCTGCGGCACGATCTCGCACTGAGGCAGCGGCTCGGCGGCGGCATAGAGGTCTTCCGGAAGATTATCGCACTGCGCGACATTGAAGACGGTGAAGCGCTTCAAAAAAGGCACGGCCTGTGGTTCATCGCCCTCGTGGCGTGCGCGCTCCTTCTCGTCCTTGGGGACAAAGCGGTCGGCATGCACGATGGTCGTGCCGCGCTCGCCCTTCCTGACGTTGCCGCCAAGGACGAGCGCCTGCCGGAAGGTGAGCCAGTTCTGGCTGGGATAGCTGCGCTCGATGACCGCGCCCCACAGGATGAGGATATTGATGCCGGAATAGGTGCGCCCAGAGGATGCATTCCTCGGCAGGCCAAGGCCTGCCTTTGCGCTGCCCCATGGCTTGACCCATGGCACGGTGCCGCGCTCCAGCTCGGCAATGATGCGGTCCGTGATCTCCTGATAAAGGCTGGCGCTGGGGCGCCCGCCCTTGCCTGCGCCAGCCTCTGTGCTGGCACAACGCTTGCTGTTTACATGCATCGTCTCATCCTCCGCTCACCAATCGCCGCGCCTTTCCCCGGAAGCGGGGTGGGCGGCGAGTCGCGACCGGAAAGGCCCGCCGTGGTAGGCGGACCGCATCCGAAGGACCGGAACGAAGAGGAGGACCCTGAGCGGCAGCGAAGGGTTGCGGACTGCCGCGGCGGGCCTAGAAGGGAGTGCCGCCCACCCCGCGCCACCGGGAAAGGCCAACAGACAAACCCCGCCGCCCGCAAGGGCGGCGGCCGTCACAGCCCGAAGGGCTGCCCACGCCAAGGGGCGAAGCCGAATGGCCGAGACCGCCTGAGCTTGCCGAAGAAAAGCGGGCTCGGTTCACGAGCACCTGGTGCGCGTCGTCAGGCGCGCGGGCGCCCGCCAGGACGGCAGGCTGGACAGATTTTTCGAACGGATCGCGATAAATACTTCAAATGAATGCTGCACCGAAAACATGTGCGATGCAGCATTTTCGCAAGCATTTACCACGGACGCTCAGACCCGAGACTTCCGCCACCCAGCCTTGCGCGCGGCTTCCTCCGAACAAAACCAGCGCTCGCCTTTCAACAGGTTGATGCGCGTCTCCCAGTAATATTCCTGTCCGGGAACATGATAGATTCGCTCGCCCGTGTTGTAGCTGATATTGGCTTTGATGTTGCAGCCGACAGCGGCAGGGCCGATTTCGAAGGCAAGAAAGCCAGCCAGGATTGTTCCACCAGCAACGATCTTTGCCCACAACGGAACGTCCTTCGAACGATGGCGCTCGCCATACCTGCGACGGTTGTACCGATTGTCTTGATAGCGATGGTTGCCCACGCCCCTTCTCCCCGAAGAGAGAATGCGACGTTTGCAGCCTGGAGTCTATAAGTCTGGTCTAATTCACCGGCCCTGTTCCGAACCATTGAATGAACGGCGCATCCTTACCGGTGATATCCTTCACCGTCTTTAACAGCGCGTCATGGGTGCGTTGGAGAGCCCGGTAATGGTCGCTGCTAGGTGATAGAAGCGGCTGGACGATGCTCTGGTGCAGCCGTTCCGCCTCCGCCAGAAAGCGCTCGATTTCAGCCTGTGAAAGCTGCCTGGAAAGTTTGGTCCTAGCCATTGCGATCTCCGTTGAGGAATCGCCCCACCTAGGATTATCATCCTATATCGGCATGGCCTGGTAAAGACCCACCCGCAGCGGAATGGCAGCTTGCCGAAGAAAAGCGCGCTCGGTTCACGGCACCGGCGCGAGCCGTTAGGCGCGCGGGCGCCCGTTAGCCCGCAGGCTGGACAGAATCTCGCACGGATCAGCGTCAAGCGCCGCAGTTAAGTCGAGAAACTCGATGACGTCGAGACGACGCTCTCCACCCTCGTACTTGGCCACGAAGGATTGGGGACGATCAAGCTTCTCGGCCACCTGCGCCTGAGTCAGGCCTTTGGCCTTGCGCAGGGAAACCAGCTGGGCCAGAAACCGCTGGTGGCGGGGCGAGCGAAGAGATTTGGGCATGTAGGCGAACCGGTCGGGTAAAGACCGGATCAGCGACTAATCCCGGTTTCGGATTATCCCATTTTGGGATATGCTGCGGGCGCTCAACAGCCGAGGTTCGCAGGCATGAATCGATCAATGGGAACAGATGAGACTCGAAACTCAACTCTGTGCGACGAAGTCCCCTGGTCGGAGAACCTCACGAGCTACGACAGGGAGCATTTCACGATCTACCTGCGGATCCTGGATGCCTGCGCCGACAATGCCAGCGAAGAGGAGATGGCCGATCTCATTCTCGGCATCGACCCGGCCCTTGAACCGGTCCGCGCCCGCAAGGCTCTTCGCAGCCATATCGACCGGGCGAACTGGATGGTGACGACCGGCTACAAGGAACTGTTCGCCGGCTGACGCACAGCACGGATTGTCATGCTCTTCAAACAAGGAAGTTCAGATACCCGTCACTCATGAGCGCACGGCCGCGAGAGACGGCGCGGCGGGAGCGGTCACAACTGGTTCGCGTGCTGTTTGACTGCCATTTCCAGTGCTTGGCTCAGAGGCACAGCCTTGGAGAACAGGAAGCCTTGAGCGGTTCGGCAGCCAAGCTTGTGCAGGGTTTGCCGATCCGCCTCTGTTTCGACGCCCTCGGCCATGACCTCGATCCCGAGCATGTTACCGAGATCGATGACCGATTTGACAAGCAGTCGGTCCTCTCGGGACTTGGCCAAGCCGCGAATGAAGCCCTGGTCTATTTTGACCTTGCGTATCCGACTGTCCTTGAGCGATGCCAACGTAGAAAAGCCGGTGCCGAAGTCATCGAGCGCGATGGAAATGCCGGCATGTGAAAGCCGTCCGAGCTTTTCATCCACTCTGTCCGGGTCAACCGGGGATTCTTCGGTAATCTCGATCTCGAACATCGTTGCAGGGAGACCTCTTGCCGCCAGACCATCCAGAACCATGTCGTCGATATCGCCGGCTTCCAGTTCGCGCGGTGAAACATTCATCGCCACACGGAGATCACGACAGTCAGCTTTCACCAAGCCGTCGATAAAAGCACAACAGTCGGCGAATACGGTTTGCGTTAGCAGCTGAAGCATTCCGGTTTCGCGTGCAGCTGTGATGATTTCGGGTGGAGAGATGGCACCATGAGTCGGATGGGACCACCTCAGCAAGGCTTCAAAGCCGACCACGGCCTCGGTGTCGAGTTTCACGATCGGCTGGAACCAAGGTTGCAAGCTTCTCGTCTTTATCGCCGAATGAAGGTCCCGTTCGACGGACTGGCGGCGTTGCAGTTCCCTGTCGAGTTCGGCATCGAACAGGCAAAATTCGTTCCTGCCACGACGCTTGGCCGTATAAAGGGCGATATCCGCCCGCAACAACATTTCGGTCAGGCCCGGGCTTTCCGCCAGATATATTCCTATTGATGCCCCGACCCGGACGGACGCGACCTCGATATAGGGGCGGGCAATTTTGGCTATGATATTGGAGGCGAGATCACTGGCAGAAAGCGAAACCCTCGTTGAGGGAAAAAACAGCACGAATTCATCGCCGCCGATACGAGCGAGCGTTGAGCCTTCCGGTGCTTCCTCCTCTATGCGGCGGGCGATCCTGACAAGCAGTTCATCACCGGTCCTGTGACCGTAGGTATCGTTGACGGATTTGAACCCGTCCAGATCAACCAGCATTGCCACGAAGGGGCCATCCGCGGTCTCGAAACGTCCTATTGCGTCTTCGAGGCCACGCCTGTTGAGAAGGGCCGTCAGGTGGTCCTGCCTGGAACTGGCCTTCATCTCCGCCGCAAGCCGCTCGGCCTCATGCCTCAGGCGGCTCGCTTCGCGGAACCGTGCTTGCCCAACAAACGAAGCTCGAACCAAGCCGCCCATGAAGAGCAGAACGGTAAAAGCCAGAATGTAGTCTTCAAAATTGCCTTTCGCCAAAAGGCAAGCCACCGTGATGAGGAGCGGAGGTGTGATGAAGTTGGTCGCCGCCGCGGCATACGAACTGCCGTATGTAACCGCACCAGCGGAAATGCCCGCCAGAATGACCAGATGCAGCGGTGCTTGAGGTGTCGTGTATCCAACAGTCAGGACGGCCAGGAAGGACCAGGCAAACCCTGCCAGAAGAGCAAGGATGCCAAACCAGCGAAGCCGCGGCAAAACCCCCACTAAACCGTCATGGCGCCCCGTTTCCTTTAGCTGATAACGCGCGAGTGCAAGGCGGGCGGCATTTATCGCATTGACGACCAGGAACCAGATTGCAGCGGCAAAGCCGCTGCCAGAAAGGGCGTGCACCGCCCAAATCAGGCCTGACAGGATACCGCTTATCGGCATCGACACGAAGAGGCCGGTCCTCAGGTCAGCAAGCTGATCCTGACGGATTTTGGCCTCCAGCGTGTCTTCATTTTTCGGGGCCATGGACGGACCGGCTTGCTCCCATCGTTGTTCGCGACGACAAGCTTACGCAAGCCCACTGAAGGACGGGTTAACTATCCAGCGGGGGTAACCAGTGCGCTCACCATGGCTCCGGGTCGCACGTCTGCTCTTGGCCTTGCCGTCTGACCATCGAGCTCTTGCCCGCACGCGTGCCTTGATCCGAATCATCCCAGGATCGGCAACGTCACCATGGAATCAGCCCTGCCAACGGCATCAACGCGCCCGGCGAGACAAAAGGAAGCCGGGCCGAGATAGCGTTCCAGAGCGGCAGCGCTGCCTGCGATTCACCGCCTGAGCATGGCCGAAATGCCATGGCGGATAAAGGGAAGATATTGGGCAAAGCGAAGCCCTGCATGTCTTGCAAGCCGTGCCGCCGGGTGCTCGCCTGAGTAGAGAGCGACAAGCGCATTCGTAGCATGATAGAGCGGTGCCGCCGACAGACGCAGCCGGCTTTCGTATCTGCCGAGTATGTCGGGATCAGCAATGTCGCGGCGCTCGCGACATGCCGCCAGCATTCTGTCGGCGAGTTGCTTCTGGCCACTGAGGCCGATGTTGAAGCCATGCGCGGTCACCGGGTGCATGCCGAGGGCAGCATCGCCGATCAGTGCCGCACTCGGAGCCCAGAACTTGTGCGCCAAGGTCGTGACCAGCGGATAGGCATGGCGGGTGCTTGCCAAGGTCATCTCTCCGAGGCGTCCTCGACACCGGCTCGTCGATTCCGTGAGGAACAAATCGTCGTCGAGAGCAAGCAGTCTGTCGGCCTCGCTTGAGCGCAAAGTGAGAAGCAGCGACGACACGCCTTCCATGAGCGGCAACATCGCTATCGTCTGATGGTGATCGAACCATTCGACCGCGATCTGGTGATGGGCGCGCTCGTGCCTCACCCGGCAAATCAGCATGGAGTTGCCAAGCCGATTGATGTCGGCGCCAATGCCGAGCAGGTCGCGCGTCGCGGACAAACGCGAATCCGCCGCAACGAGCAGCCGAGCGGCCAATTGCCTGCCATCAGAGAGCGTTATGACTGCTTCTTTGTGGCTGGTTGTTGCATTGACGACCGAGCGGCCGCACAGCAGCTGGGCATGATCCTGGAAGTGGACAAGCTTGAACAGGGCGTCGCGGATCCGACAATTTGGGACCAGAATTCCGAGTGGTTCCCCAGATCCGCTGGGAGAATCGAAGCTCAGGGCGAAAGGGCTCGATCCGTTGAGCACGCGCGCGCCTTGTAGCGGTGATTTGTCCGAAGCGGGGATGGCATCCCAGGCGCCGAGCTCGCGAAGGATTCCAACCGATGCGTGGGTCAGCGCGATCTCGCGACCGTCGAAAGCCGGATTCGCCAGGCTTTCGAGCGACTGCCGTTCAACCACTGCCACCTTGAGTCGGCTCTGGGCAAGCGATGCGGCGAAGGAAAGTCCGACCGGCCCGGCTCCGACGACAATGACGTCGAATCTATCGACAGAGCCGGCCATCAGCGTGCCGCCATAGCGTCGGCTACCTGCGACGAAGGGCACTGGAACGCATCGCAATCGATCCACGGTTTGCGGCTCATCTCCCCAAGCGTCTCCACGCGACCTAACCGTCCGTTAGACATCCGTTCTCCGTTCAAAAATGCTCAATAAACCATGCCTATGAAGAGATAACCCTGATGTGGATCAACCAGGCTCGATAAACGCGGCAACGGCGGGTTCACGGTCGACTGGTCGATCGCCACGCCATGGTCTGGTCAGGTCATCATGGAATGGCCGGCTTCCCGTTCGGTGCGGCCCTTTCAAGGCGGTAACAGGGGTTCGATTCCCCTTGGGCGTACCAGCAAAATCAAGCACTTAGCATATGTTTCCGCAAACTCGTCTAAGATTCATCTAATTTTGTCATGTGGAAAAAGGTGGATTTGGGTGGAGATTGATGGAATCAGATAGCCGAACGTTGAAATTGGCTCCTATATGAGTGCTTGGGGGGCCAGATGCATTGTGAGGTTGAGTTTCTGCCGGTTGGCTCCGGCTCCAAAGCCGGTGACGCCATTGTAGTGCGTTATGGCGACGCTGCCGCTTATCATCTGATGTTGGTCGACGGCGGACATGCAGAAACCGGAGACAACATCGTAGCGCATCTCAAGAAGCAGTTCGGGCCATTTCCTGTTCTGGAGCATGTGGTGTTGACGCATTCCGATGCGGACCATGCTTCGGGGCTGCGCACGGTTTTGAGCGAGATTCCTGTGCGAAATCTCTGGATGCATATCCCTTGGCTCCTCGCCGAGGAGTCCCGTCACCTTTTTTCGGATAAGCGATGGACTGCTGAGGGGCTGAAGTCCGCTGTAAAGGCCGAATACGGGACGATCAGCGAAATCTACGACTTAGCTTCGGAAGCTGGCACCAATATTTTCTTTCCATTCCAAGGCACGGACATCGGCCCTTTCCGCGTATGCTCGCCCAGCCGCGTTTCGTACAGTTATCTCTTGCCGCAATTCGAAAAGACTCCCGATCCTGACCAGGCCGCGATTGAGGCGGCACAGATGTGGTTAGGCAAGGAGTCGCTCGCGCGCAAGATCTTGGAAGCAGCGAAGGCCGCGCTGCATGGTTGGACGACGGAGAGTTGGGAAAACGAGCGTTTGCAAGACGGGGGAATCACCAGCGCCAGCAATGAAACGAGCGTCGTACTGTATGGCTCTTTTGAGAACGACGCCCGTGTGCTTCTCACGGGGGACACAGGGGTAAATGGATTGCGATGGGCGGCCATTTATGCGGAGAGCGTAGGCCTTCCACTTCAAAAGTTTAGCTTTGTGCAAATCCCCCATCACGGCAGTCGACGCAACGTCGGCCCCACGATTCTTACGCGTCTTTTAGGAGAAATTCAGGCGGAGGTTTCTGCATCACGTTTCAGTGCTTTTGTTTCTGCACCTAAGGACGACGAAAAACATCCCCGCCGGATCGTGTTAAACGCCTTTAAGCGCCGTGGCGGCCATATCATTGCAACTCAAGGCATCGGCAAGGTTCATTGGGGAGGTTTCCCGGCACGTGCTGGATATGACGTTGCGGAAAGTCTGCCATTCTACACACAGGTCGAGGAATATACGTGAGCACAGATGGACCGCCGCGCTCGTTGAAAGATCAGACCCGCTGGCAGCTTTGGCTTACGATTGCCGCGAATTTTGCTTTGTTTTATGGGGTGGCACAGTCTGACGCTCTTGCGGTTTCCGGCATCAAGGGCCTGCTGGTGGGGGCCGCAAACCTTCTTCCGGTCGGGCTAGCTCTCATTGTTACATCAGTCGCAAACGGCCTTCTGAACGCCGCTGCGAAAGCCCGCTTGGTGTTTCTTCGATGGCACTTTGCATTGCCTGGACATCGAGCCTTTAGCAGGCACGGGCCGACAGATCCTCGCATCGATATGTCTCGACTGAAAGACTCTTTGGGAGATACTTTTCCCCGAACACCGGGTGACGAAAATCGCCTGTGGTATCGGTTTTACAAAGACGTCGAGTCAGAGACCGCAATCCTCCATGCTCACAGGGAATTTCTGTTTACTCGCGACTACGCCGCTTTTTCGTTCCTGTTTCTTTTCGGCTTTGGGACCGCAGCGGTTTTCATGGTGCAGTCCCTGAGGGTGTCGTTTATCTATTGCGCCGTTCTGCTGCTACAGTTCTTGGTTGTTCGCCACTCGGCGGCAACCTATGGTGTCCGGTTGGTAACAACGGTGCTGGCGCGCCACGCAGCGAAGACGGTTTGAATTTCCGGGTAGTATAGGCTCCTCTTACCCTCACGCCGTCCTCCAAACCTCGACGCTGGTAAAGAGTTCGGACTCGCCCGAGGCGGCGGCTAGTCCAAACCCGGCCGTGTTGTTGGTTCCCGAACACCAATGCTCGACGCGGTGCGCCTTGCCGGCGAGAGCGGTTCCCCATCCGAACGAGTCGGTTTGTTGGTGAGGGCTGGTGTCAGCCACCGCGCTAGAGCCGGAGGCGACCACAACACCGTCAGTGACATTGAAGAGCCTGGCGATGTGTTGTGTGGCTCCCCATGCCGGCGCCCGCCACCGGACCCTGCAATTTACCGATGGCGTGAATTCGTCGCCGGCCAAGGTGATGACACCAGCGGGATCATATGACTTGGCGTTCAAGGTTCGTGGTCGAAATACACATTTCTTATGTCTGCACTTGCCGTCGTGGCGCTCGCCCTTTCGGCATGCTCGGCGGCGGCTTTCGAGTTCGAACGCGTCACCGTCACCAACGCCAGCTACGACAATCCGCCCGCCGAGCGCATAGAAGAAAGGGCCTGATGCCCGAGGCGATGCGTCAAGGTGCATTGCGGTCCCGACGATGGAACCGACAACGTCTTCGCCGACTTTTCCTACCGTGTCACGTTCCAGCCGGACGGCGGCATAGACGTCACCGAGTGGTAAGTTGGCCTTGACCGATGTTCCTATTCCGTTCAAGTGTAGGAATAAATTCATACGGTGAAGAATGCCGAGGCGATGGGCTGATGAGGCCGAACTATCCCGCGCTTATCATGGTGTGCGCCAACGCGGGGAAGCGGGTCACGCTCTCCCCGGATACCGCACTATTCGTCGGATTGAAGCTGTTGACTGCCTCGGCGAAACCAACGGCCGCCGAGTCGCACTTATGATCTGCGATAGCAAGTGTGAGCGCCCGTGTTACCCCTGCCAAGGCAAGGCCAACGGGATAGTCCGCGCCTACGGCACTGCGCCGGCTAGCGCCGGTCTACACAGACAAGCATATGTTTACACTACTGAAAAGTCGGCGAGACACCCGGAATTGCGTGACCTGTTACTTTGGCAGTACTTTTCTATTTACTAATTTAGTAGCGGCTTGTATTATGGCTTGTTTCCGAGATGAAAAGGGGTCTGCAATGAAAGCTTACGGCAAGATCCTACTTGTCGCCGCAACGGGTTTGTTACCTACGGCGGCGTATTCTGATACGTGCGATACGGGGAAAGACTCTTGCAGCATAACATGCCCCAAGCGCTGCTATGCGTCTTGGGATGCCACCGCAAAAACCTGCAGCAAGGGCTGTAGGGACACGCTGGTTGAGAAGAAGAGTCACTCTCTTTATATGTCAATCAACGGATTGACGAAGCAAGAGCTAATGTCGCTCTTGAAAGGAAAAAAGCTCGCAGATTGAGATTGTTACGTTCCGGCGGTCAAGGTCTTGCCGGTTTCGAAAGCGATCATGTCTGCATTTCCTTGTTTGAGAACTCTAGATCTATATCAAGAGGATGGCGAGGCCACGGGGCGACGCAGTCCAACTGGCTTTCCGGGATCTCGCCGGACAGGATGCAGCCGTATCGGTCATAGGCGCCGATACCTGGGGCGAAGAACCATGCGGAACGCCCGGCGGCATCGGTGTGGGCGCCGTCCTCCTCGTCTCGAAAAGGGCGGAGCGGCCCGACACAGAGGCCGCCTCGGGTGCGATAGGTTCCGCCGGTCCTGACGTCGATTGGTTCGCCAAGATCTTGGTCTTGACCGGCTTTAGCGAGCCTGGCTGCGGCCAAGATCAACTTGCTGAATTCGGGCAATTCTATATTTTGGGTGACGGCCATATCGAAGCGTCCTCTTTGGTTGTGGTTAGAGCCGGCGAGTGTTTCTATCACTCGCCGGTTCACTCACACTTCGACAAATCCATTCGCAAATCAAGTACAAAACGTGCTTGCCACGTTTTATCAGGTGATGGCGGAAGATATCTTCCAATGTTGTTTGCGATATGCAAACGATACTGATTTTTAGTTTGCGATATACAAACGGAGGTCTAGAATCCCCGAATGCTAAGGAGTCAGTGCAGGCGCGTGCTCGCGACACTCTCTATGCGGCTCGTCGCCCGATAGATGAATTGTGCCGGACAGCCAGAGCCTGCCGGAGGCGTGCGGGTCCGCCGTGCGTATGATCTTATCTCGGGCAACGGGGGGAAACCGCATCCGTCGCAGCCAAGCCGTTCTTGACGACGACGCCGACGTGAGAGGCATTCAAGGATTGAAGCCGCCGTGCGTGCTTGCTGACGCCCGCATTCAGGGCAGCTTTGAAGTCGTTGTTAACGCGGAGCACGGTTGCTCGGGCGAATTGGCAGGCAAACGGCCGCGCCAATCCTGCAGGTCGGCTTCCGTCAAGCAATGCAATTCTTTGTGAGCAATAGCGGCGTCGGACAGAATGTGCTTTCGCATACGATTGCCGGCATCAAGGCGAGCGCCGCGAGCGCGCTCAACCTTCTCGCGTTCTAGTATGTAAGCCTCGGTGACACTGCGGACAGTTACAGGGTCGCCAGCGGCCTTTGAGACGGCCTCGATACGTTTTGCCTCGACCAGTCTTCTGCGGCGCGACGCGGTAGCCCAGGTGCACGGTCGGGTCGATTGATCGCCAATGAGTTCCGGGCGCCAATTTCGCACCCGCGGCCTTAGTCGTGACCGCCGACTCTTCAAGCGTTCTTAGCATCACTTCCCCCGCGACTCGTCTAATATTCGCCTAATATCGCCCCGCGTAGACCTGTGGAGGCCAATGGAGAGATGCCCGCTAACTTATTGGATTATATGGAAACGTATGGAAAAATAGCAATGCGCGGAGCGGCACAAACGCAGCACTTTCCTGGCCGAAAGTTCGGCAACGTATTCTGGCTGATCCGTTCGCACCCGTCGCGCGCCGAAATCGGCATGAGGCGAAGCAACCGGGGAAAATATTCGAGCGAGTCCTCGCAGGGCAGGCTGGGTCAAGTGCGTGGCTCGTCGCGGTCGATCAGGATCCGCTCGGCGGCGCCATCGAGATCTTCATATTGGCCGCTCCTCAAGGCCCACAGGAACCCGGCCAGCCCAAGCGCCCCGAGGAACAGGGCCACAGGTACGAGGTAGGCGAGCGTCGTCATCAGGATTGTGCCAGTGCGCCAATGTCGGAGCGCCTGTCATGTCGGGCATCTTGCACCGATGCATTTGACACGAAACCTTGCAGGCGTAGCGCATTGCCGATGACCAGGAGGGACGAGGCGGACATCGCGACCGCCGCGATCAGTGGCGTAACGTGCCCCAGAATGGCGACCGGCACGGCGATGCCATTGTAAACGATCGCGATGGCGATGTTCTGCCGGATCAGCCGTCCGGCCTTCCGCGAAATGTCTAAAGCAAGTGGGACCGCCAGAAGACTTTTACGCAGGAACACGAAATCCGCGGCGTTGCGCCCGATATCCGCCGCCGTGGCCGGAGCGATCGAAACGTGTGCGGCGCCCAATGCAGGCGTGTCGTTGAGCCCATCGCCGACCATCAGAACCTTGTGGGCAGTTCGGGTCAATGCTTCGATCTGTTCGACCTTTCCGGAGGGAAGCAACGCGGGAACGAAGCGCTCGACGCCCAGTGCTTCCGCGACCTCGCCGCAGGCAGCTTCTGTGTCGCCCGACAGCATCTCCACCGACACGCCGGCGCCGTTCAGTTGCTCGATGGCCGCCTTGGCATCGGCACGCAGCTCATCCTCGAAATCGAAAGTCGCGACAATGACCCCGTCCTTCGTCAGAACGGTTCCGCCATAGCCTTGTTTGCCTTCGCCGCCGGTGCGGGCTTTCAACTCACCCCATCCGCGGCGACCCAGCCGCCAGGTACTGCCCTCGGCGATGGCTTCGATGCCGAAGCCCGGATGCTCGCTGACGGACACGAGTTTCGCCTGGCCGGCAAAGGCTGCGTTGCCAGCGATTGCCTTCGAAAAGGGATGGCGGGAATGCGCTGCCATCTCGGCCGCCATGGCGAGCATCGTCGGATCGATGGACGGCGCATTGATCAGCCTGGGCAGTCCGAGCGTAAGCGTGCCGGTTTTGTCGAACAATGCCGTGTCGATCCCGGCCAGGCGCTCCATGGCGGAGCCGTCCCTGACCATGACGCCGCTTTCAAACAGCCGCCGCGCAGCGACCACCTGCACGATCGGCACGGCGAGACCGAGCGCACACGGGCATGTAATGATCAAAACGGCGATCGCGATTGTTATTGCCCGGTGCCAGTCGCCGGTCGCCGCCATCCAGCCGAGGAACGTCACAAAGGCGGTGAGGTGGACCACGGGGGCGTAGAGCGCGGAGACGCGATCGGCGATCCTGCGATGGCGGGCGCGGCCGCCCTCTGCCGCTTCCATCAGCCGAACCATTTCGGCCAGGAAGGAATCCTTCGCGGCGGCCGTCGCCTCGATGGTCAGTGGACCGGTGAGATTGAGTGTACCGGCCTGGACCTGCGCCCCCGGGCCCACCGTTCTGGGCGTGCTTTCCCCGGAAACCAGGGAACAGTCGAGATCCGATGCCCCGCCAATGATCCTGCCGTCGATGGGCACCCTCTCGCCAGCCGCAATCAAGAGCGCCATTCCTGGTTCGATCTCGCCAACCGGCAAGTAGTCGCGCGAACCATCCTCGCGCAGCACCATGGCGCCGCGCGCCGCCAGCCGAGCCAGTCCGTTCACGGCCGTCCGCGCCCGTTCCCGCATCACGTGATCCAGCGTGCGGCCGATCAGCAGAAAGAACAGCAGCGACACCGACGCGTCGAAATAAGCATGGTCGCCATGGTTGATCGTCTCGTAGAGGCTCATGGCGTAAGCGAGCGATACCCCGACCGCGATCGGCACGTCCATGTTCATGCGGCTGTGGCGCAGCGCATTCCAGGCCGACTTGAAGAAGATGCCGCCGGCGAAAGCGAGCGCAGGAATGGCAATCAAGGCCGAGACCCAATGGAACAGGTCGCGGGTCGCGCCTTGCGCGCCGGACCAGACGGAGACTGATAGCAGCATGATGTTGCCCGCCGCAAAGCCGGCGACCGCGACGGCGCGGATCAGTTCCGAGAGCGTCCTGTCCTTCCCGTCAGCCTCGGGATCGAACAGGTGCGCGCCATAGCCCAGCCGTCCAAGTGTGGCGACGAATGGCGGAACCTCGTCGCCGCGCCACCGGACCGAAACACGTTTCGTTGAAAGATTGACACGAGCGCCTTCGACGCGATCCAGCTTGCCGATCGCCGTCTCGATCGTCTGGATGCAGGCGGCACAATGCACAGCCGGCACCGAAAGGTCGGTCTGGCGAAGATTTTCGCCAATCGAGCGGCTCGCCAGTCTGATTTCCTGGCCAGAAGGCAGGACCAGTGTGACCTTTTCCAGGTCCAATGCCATTTCGGCGCCTGGCGCGCAGCAGCTCATTGCAGCGCCCCGCGGGAAATCATGATCCGGCGAACGTCGCGATAGGGTTCCGCAAGGCTCGCATCGGCGTCGATTTCGACGATCCAGACGCCATCCGTGGGCATGTGGTGCGCGGCGAATATCTGACCGGAGGCAGCGGCAAGAGTGACGGATTTGTCCTCGGCCTCGTAGGCGGGATGACGAAACAGCACCTTGACGCCATGCAAGGCAACCGGCTTGCCGACAGCATCGGTGAGGCTGTAGCGGACCTCACCGCCTGCGATGGTCAGTTTGCCAGTCCAGCCGAGGGCTGCCTGAGCTCGCCCCTCCTCGGCCTTCTTGTTGAACTGCTGGCTCGCCACATAGGTGTTTTCGACGACAAGGCCGGTCCAGCTCGTGTTGGCGAGCGTCGCCATTGTCAGATTGACCGCTATGACCACGCCGAAGAAGCCAAGGATGGTGAACAGCATATGCCTGCCGGTGAATTCGCGGGATTGTCGCGAGGTGTCGCTCATCTGGCGCTCTCCGGTGCGTTGAAAGTGGCCGTGTATTCGTCCGACTCGAACGTTGCCTTGTTTTCGACCCGGAACTTGAAGCTTTGCGCTGCACCCCGAACCTGATCTGCCGGCTGACGCACGAAAACCTTGAGCATCTTCAGCCGGTCGGGTTCGACCGGGATGGCGAAGGAACGATCCGCCGGCAGGTCGATGCCGACAACGCTCATTTCGGCTCCATGCAGGCCCTGCATCGTGACAATGATCGTTCTTGGTTCGGGGATCATGTTGAGCAGCTTGACGGTGTAGCCGTTGCGGATCGAACCGTCGGACAGCGTCACGAACTGCGGGTTGCGATCGTGCAGGACATTCAATTCGAGCCGTTCGCGGGTCAGCAGCGAATAGAGCAGCGCGAGACCGGCCGCCGACCAGGCGACCATGTAGATCAAGGTGCGCGGGCGAAAGATCTTGCGGATATGGAAACGGGCCACGTTGTCGGAGAACAGGCCGTCAGCGCTCCTGACCAGTGACGGGTTGACTGAACCGGAGCCGCCCGGGGTCGCCAGCATCATGTTGGCGTTGTAGTCGGCCAGCGTCGCATAGGAGATCAACCCGCGCTCCCTGCCGAGCTTGTCCATGATACCGTCACAGGTATCAATGCAGAGCGCGCAGGTGATGCATTCAAGCTGCTGGCCATCACGAATGTCGATCCCCATCGGGCACACCGCGACACAGGCATTGCAGTCGACGCAGTCGCCGACTGGCTGCCCGGCGGCCTGGACCTTCTTGGCGTGACGTGAGCGCGGTTCGCCGCGCCAGTCATTGTAGGTGACAGTGAGCGAATTCTCGTCGAGCATGGCTGCCTGGATGCGCGGCCATGGGCACATGTAGGTGCAGACCTGCTCGCGCATCAGCCCGCCGAACGTATAGGTCGTCGCTGTCAGCACGGCGACGGTGATGTAGGTGACAGGCGCTGCCGTGCCGGTGAAGAGTTCGCCAAGCAGCGTCGGCGCATCGGCGAAATAGAAGATCCAGGCGCCGCCGGTCAGCACCCCTATGACCAGCCAAATGGCGTGTTTCGATGTTCGCAGCACGAGTTTGCGCGCAGTCCAGGGCCCGGCATCGAGCTTCATGCGCGCGTTGCGGTCGCCCTCGATGGCTCGCTCGACGACCAGAAACAGATCGACCCACACGGTCTGCGGGCACGTATAGCCGCACCAGGCCCGGCCGACGGTGGATGTGATCAGGAAAAGGCCGATACCGGCCATGACCAGCAGGCCGGCCACATAATAGAATTCCTGCGGCCAGATCTCGATGAAGAAGAAATAGAAGCGGCGGTTGGCAAGATCGACCAGCACGGCCTGGTCCGGGGCAAATGGCCCGCGATCCCACCGCAGCCAGGACGTCAGGTAGTAGATCCCCAGCGTGATTGCCATCACCGACCACTTGAAGCGGCGGAAACTGCCAGAGGCCCGGTTCGGGAAGATCTTCTTGCGTGCGGCATAGAGCGGCTGACGGGTCTTGGCGGAGTTGACCGCATCGGCTTCGAGCCGTTCTATTTGCGTGTTATCGAGCACGAGAAGCTCCAGTCACCAGCGACGATTTCGCCGGAAGCCCGACCCATCGGTTTCTGGATGATGCCGAGGCCCGGCTCGCGCCGGGCCTCGTCGCTTGGCGGTGGGGGGGAGGACGAGAATAGGCTGCGTACCTATTCTCCGCCACCAAGCGAATGGACATAGACCGCGAGTTCCTTGGCCTTGATCTCGCCGAGACGCCCGATCCAGGCCGGCATGACGCCGTGCTTCGGCGCGCGGACCTGCGCGGCGATGGCTGTTTCGCCAGACCCGTATAGCCAGATCGCGTCGGTCAGGTCGGGTGCGCCGAGCTCCCTGTTGCCCTTTGCATTCTCACCATGACAGGCCGCACAATTCTCGGCGAAAACATTGGCGCCGAGTTCGATCAGGCTTGTGTCCTGAACAGGATCGGAGAGGCTTGCGACATAGGCGCCGACCTGCTTGATCTGATCCGTCGTGATGATGTCGCCAAAAGCAGGCATTTCCGACAGGCGCGTATCCGGGTCTGATGCGAAGCGGATGCCGTGCGCAATCGTCTGCTGGATCTGTTCGGCGTTGCCACCCCACAGCCAATCGTCGTCGTTTAGGTTGGGAAAACCCTTGGACCCTTGAGCGCCCGAGCCATGGCACTGCACGCAATTGACCTTGAACGCGGCGCCACCTGCGGCGACGGCGAATTCGCGTAGCGTATCGTCGGCAGTAATCTCGGAGACGGTCTTCGCCTGAATGGCAGCGACAAATTTACCCTTGGCCACTTCGGCCGCGGCCAGTTCATTCTTGACGTCTCTGCGGCTCGAATACCCCAGCACACCCCTGGTCGCGGAAGTCAGCATCGGCCATGCCGGATAGACGACGGTGTAGCCGATCGCCCAGGCAATGGTGATGTAGAAGGTGATGACCCACCAGCGGGGAAGCGGGTTGTTGAGTTCCTTGATGCCGTCCCACTCATGGCCGGTCGTCGAGATACCCGAAACCTCGTCGATATGCTCGCTGCCCATGATCAGTCGTCCTTGAGAGGAATGTGAGCGGCTCTCTCGGCTTGCCTGCGGCTGCCGGGACGAAGTGCAAAGGCAACGCATCCGAGGAAGAAAAGCGCCATGGCAAGCAGGCCCCAGCTGTCGGCAAACTCCCGCATGAAATTGTAGGTCATCGCCATTCTCCTCAGCGGTAACCGGCGGCTTCGTCATAGGTCCTGAAATCGACCAGCGTGCCGAGCATCTGCAAATAGGCGACCAGCGCATCCATTTCGGTGACCTGCTGCGGATCGCCGTCGAAGTCCCCAACCTTGGCTTTCGGATAGCGTCTCTCCAGGCCCGATGTGTCGGCATTCGCATCGGCCTGCGCCATGAGATCGGCATTGGCATGAGCGATCATGTCGTCTGAATAGGGCACACCGACACGGCTGTTGGCGATCAGATGCGTCGAGAAATCCTTCACCTCGATCGGCATGTCCTTCAGGAACGCGTAGCTCGGCATGATCGATTCCGGCACCACCGAACGCGGCTCGGTGAGATGCTGGACGTGCCATCCGTTCGAGTAGCGGTCGCCGACCCGGGCGAGATCCGGCCCGGTGCGCTTCGAGCCCCACTGGAACGGGTGGTCGTACATCGACTCGGCCGCCAGGCTATAGTGGCCGTAGCGCTCGACCTCGTCGCGGAACGGCCTTATCATCTGGCTGTGGCAGAGGTAACAGCCCTCACGCACATAGATGTTGCGCCCGGCGAGCTCGAGCGGCGAATAGGGCCGCATGCCTTCCACCTTCTCGATGGTGTTGTCGAGATAAAAGAGCGGTGCGATCTCGACGATGCCGCCGATTGTCACGACCAGCAGGGACCCGAGGAGAAGAAGTGTGGCGTTCTTCTCGATGACCGCGTGTCTGTCCATCAGGACCATTTTCTGGCTCCTGATCGCACAGGATGGAGGGCGGGGATGGAGCGCGGCATCGGATCCTCCTCGCGCTGGTAGTCGAGGATGGTCATGGCGATGTTCCAGGCCATGATGAGGGCGCCCGACAGATACATCGCGCCGCCGATGGCACGCATGATGTAGTAGGGATGCATGGCGGCGACGGTTTCGGCGAAGGAGTAGACCAGGAAGCCCTGCTCGTTGTATTCGCGCCACATCAGGCCCTGCATGACGCCGGAGACCCACATCACCGCGGCGTAAACGACGATCCCAAGCGTCGCCAGCCAGAAGTGCCAGTTGACGAGCCGCAGCGAATAAAGTCGGTCGCGGTTCCATAACTTCGGGACCATGAAATAAATCGCGCCGAACGAGATCATGCCAACCCATCCGAGCGCGCCCGAATGGACGTGACCGATGGTCCAGTCGGTGTAGTGCGAGAGCGAGTTGACGGCCTTGATTGACATCATCGGGCCTTCGAAAGTCGACATTCCGTAGAAGGCGATGGCCATGACCATCATACGGATGATCGGGTCGGTGCGCAGCTTGTCCCAGGCGCCCGAGAGCGTCATCAGGCCGTTTATCATGCCGCCCCATGACGGCATCCACAGCATGATCGAGAACACCATGCCGAGCGTCTGGGCCCAGTCCGGCAGGGCGGTGTAGTGGAGGTGGTGCGGACCGGCCCAGATGTAGAGAAAGATCAAAGCCCAGAAGTGGATGATCGACAGCCGGTAGGAATAGACCGGTCGGTTGGCCTGCTTGGGCACGAAATAATACATCATCCCGAGGAAGCCGGCGGTGAGGAAGAAGCCGACGGCATTGTGGCCGTACCACCATTGCGTCAGGGCGTCCTGTACGCCGGAGAAGGCTGAATAGCTCTTGGAGCCCAGGAAGGAGACCGGCATCGACAGGTTGTTGATCACATGTAGCATTGCGATGGTCACGATGAAGGCAAGGTAGAACCAGTTGGCGACATAGATGTGCGGTTCCTTGCGCTTTAGGATCGTGCCGAGGAACAGGATGAGATAGGCGACCCAGACAATGGTCAGCCACAGGTCCACATACCATTCGGGCTCGGCGTATTCGCGGCTCTCGGTGATACCGAGCAGGTAGCCGGTTGCCGCCATGACGATGAACAGCTGATAGCCCCAGAACACGAACCAGGCGAGATCGCCGCCGAACAGCCTGGCACGACAGGTCCGCTGCACGACATAAAGTGACGTGCAGATGAGTGCATTGCCGCCGAAGGCAAAAACCACGCCGGAAGTATGCAAAGGCCGCAGTCGGCCGAAATTGAACCAGGGCTGGATGTTGAGATCGGGGTAGGCGAGCTGCAGGGCGATAACCACGCCGACCAGCATGCCGACGACGCCCCAGAATACGGTGGCGATGGCGCCGTAGCGGATCGGCCCATCCATGTAAGCGGCGGGGTCGATCGGAACTGCCCGCTTGAATTCCGTGTTGCGCAACAGAATTGCAGTGAAGCCAGCCACGGCGAAGAACAAAACCCACATATGCCGGCGAAAAGGTTCATCTACGCCGAAGCCGGCAGCCACCAGGGCCGCAAACGCAAACAGGCTTAGAAGGACGATCTCTGTGCCGAATTTCATCGCAAGCCCCGATTTCCAATTCCGGCGGGCGCCAACCGCAGTGCCTTATTGCGCAGCCGTGGCCTGCTCGCCCTGATCCATGTCAGAGCCGCACGATTTTGCTTCGAGCAGCATCGAGCTCGGTGCGATCAGACTGTGGCGATCGAATGTGGAAGCGCAGCACCGGCCGCCACGCTTATGGACAGGCCCCGCGTCCGGGCCGGGTATGGAGGCGATCGCGGGCGTGTGGGGAAGCGCGCCTTCTGTGACGCTGGAAAGTAGGCCGATGCCTTGCCGAACGTCGATCGTTTCAATGCCTTGGGACAGCCAGCGCCAGCGTTGCGCTGCCTTCGTGACATTCATGGTTCGGGGAGACGGCGATTTTCCCCTGCGTATGAGGCGTATTGACTTCGGCCGAGTGCGATCCTGCCTGGAACAGCCGGTTGCACGTCGAGCACCTCGAGGATGGATGCTTCGCCGACGAGTTGGCCGAAACGCACCTGGCTCATGCGATCGGATGGAGAGCGGGCTGTCGCTATGCGACTTCTTCTAAGCCCAACGCGAGCATGCCCTGCCCCGAACGAAGTAAGTGATGTAGGCCATGCAGCTTCGGTGTCATTCAAACGGCGGTTGCGCCTCGGCCGCCGCAGCGCCGTTCCAGCCGGCTCATGCTGTCCACGGTGACACGGCGGTTGTTCTCGATCCGAATCACGCCGTCCATTCTCAGGCTGGTCAGCTGACGGCTCACGGTCTCGTTTGTAATTCCAAGGAAATCAGAGATGTCGGCACGCGTCATCGGCAGCTCGAAGCACGCCGACCTAGCCGCCGGGTCAACACTGGAACCGATATTCCGGGCGATCATGAGGAGAAAGCTCGCCACCTTCTCCGGTGCGGTCTTGCGCCCCAGAGTCACCATCCATTCGCGTGCCTCGTCGAGTTCGTTCAGCGCCTGCTTGAGCAGGCGATGCACAAATTCCGGTGATTCCTTCATCATCCGTTCGATGGCCGCTCTCGGAAACGAGCATAGCGAGACAGCTGTTGCCGCTTCCGCATTGATCGCGCTTTTCATCTTGAAGGGCCGTCCCAGAAAATCCGGCGCGAACTGAAGGCCGACGATCTGCTGGCGGCCGTCCGAAAGGCTCTTCGTCAGCTTCACCACGCCTGAAAGCACGTTTGAATAACAGTCGACCGTCTCGGCGTCGCCGATCAGTTCGACCCCCGGCTCGATATTGTGCCGCGACGACGTCTTGGCAAGCTGAGCCAAATGGTCTGGTTCGAGCGCACCACAGACACCGCGGTGCCGTGCCTCGCAAGACAGGCAAAGAACGGGAATGCCGGAACTGTGAATGTCCTGCCGTAATGTCATTCGATCGCTCTACCGGTCCAGTGCGGGCAGGATAGCAATCGACGGTAGAAAAATCCTTGCGGCAGTTTGTCCGTGCTGAAGGTTGATCGAAATCAGGGCTTAGGCTCATCCAAGCATCCACAGTTCCGGCGACGCAAACACGGTGGACCACGACATGCGACTGGAGCTAGCTGCCAGACTTGGCGAGAACGTCCCGCGCTATACCAGCTATCCGACCGCGCCGCATTTCCATGCGGGGGTCGATGCCGTCGTTTACCGAGGCTGGTTGGAGGCGCTCCAAGGTGGTGACGAGATATCGCTTTACCTCCATATTCCCTATTGCGACAAGCTTTGCTGGTTCTGCGCTTGCCACACCAAGCAGACACGCCACTACGAACCAGTGACCACATATCTGCGCTCACTGGATGCCGAGATCGCTACCGTCTCCAGTCTTGTCGCAGGCAAGGGCCGCGTGCGTGCCGTCCATTTCGGCGGCGGTTCGCCGACGATGCTCAAACCGGAAGATATCGTGGCGCTGGGAACCGTCCTGCGCAACAGCTTCACGTTTCTCCCCGGTGCAAAGATCAGCGTTGAGATCGAACCCAACGATATGGACGATGCCCGCCTCGATGCACTTGCCGAAATCGGCATGACAAGGGCGAGCCTCGGCGTCCAGGATTTCGACCCGAAGGTGCAGAAAGCGATCAACCGCGAGCAGAGCTTTCTGCAGACCAAGACAGTTGTTGATGGCGTTCGTTCGCGCGGCGTCGAATCCGTCAATCTCGATCTGCTCTACGGCCTGCCGCATCAGACCAGGGAGAGCGTCGCCTCCACGGTTGCACAGGCCCTGACCCTGGAACCGGATCGGATCGCGCTTTTTGGCTACGCCCATGTGCCGTGGTTCAAGAAACATCAGACGATGATCGACGAGGCGTGGCTGCCAGGGCCAGAGGAGCGGTTTGCCCAATGGCAATTGGCAGCGCGGGCGATCATGGACCAGGGATACGAAGCAATCGGGCTCGATCATTTCGCCAAGCCGGGCGATGCGCTGGCGCTTGCGGCACGCGCCGGGACTTTGCACCGGAACTTCCAAGGCTACACCGAGGACTGCTACGAGACATTGATCGGCCTCGGCCCATCGTCCATCAGCCAGTTTCGCCAGGGCTATGCACAGAATATGCCTTCGACCGCCGAGTATGGACGCATGGTTGCTGATGGCGGGCTGGCCGCTGTTCGGGGTATCGCGCTTTCCGACGACGACCGTGTTCGCGGCTGGATCATCGAGCGATTGATGTGTGACTTCGCCTTCTCGGCGATTGAGCTGGTGGAGCGCTTTGGCGAAGCCGGCCAAAGACTTCTCCTCAAGGCGAGTTCCACGGCCCTCCAAGATCCTGCGCGGTTGCTTGAACTTGATGGTGACCGCTTCGTCGTGCCTGCGGAAAGCCGGCCCTTTGTCAGGAGCATCGCGGCAAAGTTCGACAAATATTTCGAAAGTGGAACGGCCAGGCACTCAGCGGCAGTCTGAGCACCGCAGAGGAACGGTCATGGTTCTCAGTCGATCGTGAACCGATTGCGCTACATTTTTCACTGTTGATCGGCGACCGTCGTGTCGAGACAGGATTCGGAGCGGACCAGACGCGTCTTGGTATAGCGACGATATCGTCCGGTCGTGCCTTCCGGCGCCGTATTCCATTTCGCAGTCCCTGAAGCGCCACGTCGAGTCCGGCCTCTTTTCTGTATCGGAAGCAGTCGACAATCGTCCTGGCCAGATCATGGTTGTCGGCCGACAGCTCCCTTCGGCCTTGCAACAAGGGTCCGCAAGGACCGTGCCAGCTGCAGCAGGCGCCGCCGCATCGCACCACCACACTATCCACCCGTGGCTCGCGCTAACCTTTGATTGGTTCGCGCCAGGCCGACGCCCGTCGAAACCGAGCCTCGGCAACATTCCGAGTCGTAAGCGGCTGGCCACGCTCTTGGTCCCGGTGGCAGAAAGTCCGCAAGCACCCCGGCAGCGCCGTCAAGCGTGGGACAACCCGTCCACCCGAATATCCGCCGGCGCAGTTTCAGTGAAAAGCGGGCCTAGGCTAGACGGCTCTCTTGTTACCCCAGAGCATAACGTGCAGCTGCGGCAGCACACGGGCTTCGAACCACCTGTCGCGGGTCACGGCATCAACCAGCCACTCCATGCGCTTCAATATTCCGTCAAGGTCGACAGGAGCGTCTTCATTTGCGGGGCGTGGCGGCGTGTGATTGCCGGGTTGCAGATAGATCGGAAGCCGCGGAAATCTCGCAGCGGCGTCTTTCGCGTAGGCGTAGTCCCTTTCGTCGAAAACAATGAGCTTGAGCACGACTTGCGGCCTGCCTTGTGCCGCCTGGAGGCACGCCTCGAAAGCGGCCCAATCGGTCGTCATTTGGCTTGACGGCGGCTTTGGGCTGAGGACTAGCACGTCAAGGTCGGCAAACCAGTCCCTGGCCACCGAACCTTGAGTTTCCAGCGCAAAACGGTAACCTTCACCATGGCCTCGCTCGATGAGCGCGCCGAGCGGCTGGATGGCCGGATTGCCGCCTGACAGCGATACCATCAGCGGGCGGCCACCGGAAAGCGCAAGCACGTTTTGCCACACCGCGGCAATGGACATCATCTCCCATTCATGGCGGAATTGATTGTCCACCGCATGCAGGCTGTCGCACCAGGAACAGCGATAGTCACACCCGCCGGTTCTGACGAAGACCGTCGGCAAACCGATGAGCACGCCCTCGCCCTGGATCGTCGGCCCGAAAATCTCACTCACGCGGATTGCGGGATGCGTATCGGTCATGGCCGGTATTCCGCCCAGGTTTTCGGCGTTTCGCTCACCCGCACGGCCGAGGTTTCGGGCAGGCGTGCCTTGCACCATTCATAAAAATGTCTGGCCAGATATTCCGCCGTGACTTGCTCATGTCCCAGCACGTCGTTGAGATGTCGGTGGTCGAAGCTCTCGTCGATGTAGCGTTTTAGCGGCGCCAGATCATGATAGTCGCGCACGAAGCCGTGCTCGTTCAGTTCCTTCGCCGAAAGCTCTACTTCGACGATGTAGTTATGCCCGTGCAGGCGCGCGCATTGGTGCTCGGGCGGCAAAGAGGTGAGCTGATGCGAGGCCGAGAAGTGGAATTCCTTAGTGATGCAGAACATTACACGATCCTCCTGCGCAGCGCGTCGAGCCAGAAGTCGGAGTCCTCGTACTCGGTGGGGTCCGGGTGCCCTGCAAGATGAAACGCCTCGCGCCGCTCGACGCAGGTCCCGCACCGTCCACAGTGACGCTCGCCGCCCTTGTAGCAGGACCAGGTCTGCGCAAATGGTGTGCCGTATCTTGCTCCATCCTCAACGATGTCCGCCTTCGTGAGGTTCACATAAGGCGCATAAAGGCGAATCTTCGCGTAGCCGTCGAGCGCATGGTCCTGCATCATCTGGAAAGCGTCGATGAAGGCCGGACGGCAGTCGGGATAAATGAAATGATCCCCACCATGCACGGCCGTCGCCACCGCGTCAGCGTCGTGCGCTGCGGCGAAGCCGAAGGCAATGGCCAACATGATGGCGTTCCGGTTCGGCACCACCGTGACCTTCATCGTGTCTTCGGCGTAGTGCCCGTCGGGCACGTCCACATTATCGGTCAGCGCGGAGCCGAAAAGGCCGCCGCCGATTTCGTGGATGTCGACGATGCGGTGCGGGACGGTCAGTCGCTCCGCGCAAAGGGCGGCGAAGCCCAATTCCTTCCTATGCCGTTGGCCGTAATCGAAAGATAGGAGGCCGGCGAGTTCGTGCTCCGCTGCCACCTTGTGAGCAAGGGTAACGGAGTCCAATCCGCCGGAGCAGACGACGAGAGTCTTCATCGTTGGGTCCTTGTTTTAACCGGGTAGGCTGCGACCGGAGATTTCTCTGCGCTCCCAGTACTTCAGGAAATCCATTTTGTGAAGTGAACGGGGAACGAGTTTCATGCGCTGACGTGCCGCTGTGTGCAAGGCGCCCTCGCGGTGAGCCTGCAAGGAACACGGACTAGCGAAACGTCACGCTTCAGCGGAATGCTCAAAGGCGAGCGCACCAGAATATGCTCTGCAGGAGGTCCGGACCTTCGTAAACAAAGTTCTCGACGATCAAGCGCCCGGCGGTCCCGAGCTTCGAGGGACGCCACCGCGAGGGTTTCAGGTACAAGACGGCCCGAGGATGGGCTTGCCGCAAGAGAACGGACTTACCAGTGGGATGTTCAGCGACGCCGATGCAGATGTCTGGAATGATCACGACATCAATTGTCGCGGCAACTTTGGCTGGCCTGCTCTCGGGTTCCGTAGATCCAGCGCATTCCGCTTCAGGATCGGTTCGAACCGGAGCACTCCCTCGGTCAATGGACGTCCGGCAACAACCTGAATGATCGGTCGTGAGCCGACATCTGTGAACAAGCGGTGTGGTCGATTGCTATCACCCATGTGTTGCGCGCAGGTACCTTATGGCAGTGGATGAACTGGATTTGATGGTTTTACAGCTGGCGGTCGAAAGCGTCCGCTCGCTCTCCTTAAGCTTCGCTGAAAAGGCCGCCGAGGTAGCCACCAGGAGCCGCGGCATCCTGCTTTTCGACGTGCGGGTCGACGGTGATGCGGGGGTCCAGCGGGTCGCAGCCATCAGATATCAGGGCGACCAGATCGGCGTGCTGGCGTTGGACAGACAGGGCCTTGTTACCCACCATTGCATCGTCAACGGTACGTTCTCACATTTCATTGCGCCCTTGGAGAACTGGCACAGCATGCCCCTGTCGATGCAGGCCAAGATCGATGCCAACGGCCATGCCAGTCTCTTCCTAGGGGCCTTGCGAAATGCCGGACATTTGCTGGGCAGCTAGCATTTGGCCAGAATGCATCTGTGAATTTTTGCATGCGCATCGCTGCCGAACCGCCGGCATGATTGTCGTGCTCGAAAACGGCGGCGGCGATCGCGGCAAAGCGATCGCCGCGATGATGGCGATCAACGCGTGGGCGTTGCATCGATGCGCGATCGTTTGAGACGGAGATCTCCGCCTGGCATCGAGCAACATGCACGGAGGTACGCAAAGCGCAAATGCATCAAGTAGTTGAAGGGACGAGCCCCTCGCGCAAATGGAGCTTGCGCTGCCGTTGTCGTCGCATCGTGCCGCCGAACTCGGGGGCGTGACGATCGACCACGATGGCCTGTTTTTTTGCAAAGTCGAATGGCCCGATTCCAAAGCCAAGGAAAAAACTCCGACCACAGCGAAGAATAGTAACAACACGGGCGACGCAAGCCGCCTTGCCCTCTAGCAGGGGAGGTGCTTGCGGTGCTCTCACCGACACGAGATCGCAAATGGCACGTGGGTGAGCACCAGGACACCCATGGTGATCGGCTTGACTCCCTGGAGGAAGCACAAGGCCTCAGCGGGCAGAGGCGCAAGCGACGGTCGAATACTGGCTGGCTGCTCGGGATCTGATCGGAAATGACGTAGGATTTGGTTGCTTAAGCCGATCCGAACCATTTCCCGGAGACCACACCCACCATGAACGATCTTGCGCTGCCGCTGAGCGGTTTGTCATCAGTCGGCGGCAAGTCCGTCGTCGCCCGTTTCGACGGCGGCATGCTGTCGTCCAACAGCGGCGTTCTGGCCTTGGCCGAGGTGGAAAAGCGGTTGCGGGTGGCCGAGCGTCTGGCGCGTTGCATCGACGATCCGCGCTGCCCGGACCAGGTCGTCCACAGCCTGGCGGACATGATCGGCTTTCGCATGAAGATGATCGCCGCCGGCTACGAGGACGGCAACGACGCCAACCGGCTGCGCCGCGATCCGGTCTTCAAGATGGCCCAGGATGCGCTGCCGTCGGGTCGGGATCTGGCGTCGCAATCGACGCTGTGCCGGCTGGAGAACCTACCCGGCGTGCGGGAGCTGGTCGCGATGGGACGGGCGATGGTCGATCTCTATTGCGCCTCGTTCCGGCAGGTGCCG
>NZ_JAMYNH010000037.1:0-37342 GCF_040318975.1 Mesorhizobium sp. M0983
CACTCCGCCAACAAGCCGTTCTGCGATGGCAGCCACAAGCGCGTGGGGTTTGTCGGGTAATTGCCAAGGTTGCGATCCGTCACACCCCCCTCTGTCCTGCCGGACATCTCCCCCTCAAGGGGGGAGATTGGCAGCTTCGCCGGCGGCCACCCTGTTTGCAGCGTTGAAAATTTGCGAGAGCGTGGGTGACACCCAATCTCCCCCCTTGAGAGGGAGATGTCCGGCAGGACAGAGGGGGGTGCTGTCCCGCCGGCATTGGGCGAGCCTGCAGCGTGTTCGCCCGTGGCCCAGCCATCGCGGCTTTATCGATCGGCCGGTATCCGCTAAGGGGCGGAGACGAATTCTCCGGACCCAAAATATGACTGCCAAGACCAAACCCTCCCCCCTGTTCCTCGGAATAGACACCGGCGGCACCTACACCGACGCCGTGTTGTGGTCTGAAGCCGGCGGCCCCGGCGGAAAAGTGCTGGCCAAGGCCAAGGCGCTGACCACCCGTCACGACCTGGCGGTCGGCATATCGGGCGCGGTCGATGCGGTGCTGCAAAAAGCCGGCACCGACCCGGCGGCGATCAAGCTGGTGTCGATGTCGACGACGCTTGCCACCAATGCGCTGGTCGAGGGCCAGGGCGGGCGCGTCGCGTTGGTGATGATCGGCTTTGCCGAAGGCGATCTGGCCCGCGACGGGCTGAAGGCGGCGCTCGGCACCGATCCGGTGGTGTTCTGCCCCGGCGGCCACGATGTCCATGGCAATGCGGCAAAACTCGATCTGTCCGGGCTGGAGGCAGCTTTGCCGGAACTGGAAAAATCGGTGTCCGGCTTTGCCGTCTGCGCCTATTTCGCCACCCGCAATCCGGCGCATGAGCTTGCCGCCCGCGACCTGATCCGCGACAGGACCGGCCTGCCGGTCACCGCCAGCCACGAGCTGTCGGCCAAGCTCGGCGGCCCGCGCCGGGCACTGACGACATTGCTCAACGCCCGGCTGATCTCGATGATCGACCGGCTGGTCGCGGCAACCGAAGGTTTTTTGGCCGCGCGCAAGATCGCCGCCCCGCTGATGGTGGTGCGCGGCGACGGCGCGCTGGTCTCGGCCGCCTTTGCCCGCCAGCGGCCGATCGAGACGATCCTGTCCGGCCCGGCCGCCAGCCTTGTCGGCGCCCGCCACATGACCGGCCTCGACAATGCCGTGGTCTCCGATATCGGCGGCACCACCACCGACGTCGCGGTGTTGGACAAGGGCCGGCCGCGGCTCGATCCGGAAGGCGCCACCGTCGGCGGCTTCCGCACCATGGTCGAGGCCGTCGCCATGCGCACTTTTGGCCTCGGCGGCGATTCCGAAGTGGCGCTGGAGGACGGCGCGCTCAACCCGAAGATCCTGCTCGGGCCGCGCCGCCTGGTGCCGCTGGCGCTGGCCGGCATGATGCATGGCGACGCGGTCACATCAGAACTGGAACGCCAGCTGCGCGCACCCAATCCCGGCCGCATGGATGGCCGCCTCGCGGTGCGCACCGGCGTGCCGGAGCGGCTCGCGGCCGGACTGACCGGTGCCGAAGCCAAGCTTTACGAGCTGATCGGTGCCGTGCCGCAGGCTCTCGACAGATTGCTGACTTCGAATGCCCAGAACGCCACCTTGAACCGGCTGGTGTCGCGCGGGCTGGTGCATGTCGCCGGCTTCACGCCGTCGGATGCCGCGCATGTGCTGGGCAGGCAGGCCAATTGGGATCTGGCTGCGGCGCGTCTGGGTGCCGAGCTGTTCGCGCGCAGGCGTGACGGCCGCGGCCAGTTCATCGCCGCCTCGCCGGAGGCGATCTCGGAACGGGTGCTGACCACGCTGACCCGCCTGTCGGCGGAAGTCATCCTCGAGACCGCCTTCGCCGAGGATGGGCTGGATGGCGCGGCGACCGTCGCCCACGCGCTGGTCCAGCGCGCCGTCGACGCCCATCCCGGCATCGCCCGGCTCAGCGTCGCGCTCGACCGTCCGGTCATCGGCCTCGGCGCCTCGGCGCCGTTGCACTATGCCGGCCTGGCCGAGCTGGTCGGCAATGACTGCGTGGTGCCTGAGGATACCGATGTGGCCAATGCGCTCGGCGCCGTCGTCGGCCAGGTCCGGGTTTCGGCCGAGGCGCGGGTCAGCCAGCCCAAGGAAGGGCTGTTCCGTGTCGCCTCAGGCGAAAGCGTGCGCGATTTCAACGACGAGGCGGCGGCGATCGCCGCGGCGGAGAGAGATGTGCGCGCTATTGCCGCCGGGCGGGCGAAGGACGCCGGCACCGACAGCGCCGAGATCGAAATCGCCAGCGAGTTCCGCGTCTCCACCGTCGAGGGCCAGCGCATGTTCATCGAGGCGCATGTCGTGGCGGTCGCGTCGGGCAGGCCAAGGATGGCGGTGTGATTAGCCGATCTCCCCCCTCGAGGGGGAGATGTCCGGCAGGACAGAGGGGGGCGCTGTCCCGCCAACGTCTCAGTCTTTCGCGGTAACACCTCAGACTTGCGGCTGGTCGTAAATGGCAAGGTCGGCGATCCTTCACGCCCCCCTCTGCCCTGCCGGGCATCTCACCCACAAGTGGGGAGATTGGCAGCTCCTGCAACGGCGAAAACGCCCTACCTTCACCTATGCCGAATTGACCCTGCAACCGCGACATGCCAAAGGCCCGGCCTAGCCTTTCGTCTGGAGAAGCCCTGATGACCGATCGCGTCGAGATCGCCGGATTGCGGATTGCCCGCGAGCTTCATCATTTTGTCGTGAACGAGGCGTTGCCGGGCACCGGCATTGAAGCGGAGGCATTCTGGAGCGGTTTTTCGGCGATCGTCCATGATCTCTCGCCAAAAAACCGGGCGCTGCTCGAAAAACGCGATGCCATGCAGGACAAGCTCGACCGCTGGTACCGCGACAATGGCGCGCCCGTCGACATGGAGGCCTACAAGAGCTTCCTCCGCGAGATCGGCTATCTCCTGCCCGAGGGGCCGGCCTTCAGCGTGACGACCGAAAATGTCGACCCGGAAATCGCGCTGGTCGCCGGGCCGCAGTTGGTGGTGCCGGTGATGAATGCGCGTTATGCGCTGAATGCCGCCAATGCGCGCTGGGGCTCACTGTATGATGCGCTCTACGGCACCGACGCCATCCCGGAGACGGACGGCGCCGAGCGAGGCAACAAATTCAATCCGGCGCGCGGCGCCAAGGTCGTCGCCTGGGCGAAAAGCTTCTTCGACGAGGCGGTGCCGCTCACGACAGGCAAATGGGCCGGCGTGAACGGGCTTTCGGTCGCCAACGGCATGTTGCGGCTGGGCGAGGGCGGCGGCGCCACCACGCTTGCCGACCCCAAGCAGTTTGCCGGCTATCGCGGCGATGCCGCCGACCCCGAAGCCGTCTTGCTGGTCAGGAATGGCTTGCACATCGAAATCGCCATCGACCGCAACAACCAGATCGGCCGCACCGATCCGGCCGGCATTGCCGATGTCGTGCTGGAATCGGCGCTGACAACCATCCAGGACTGCGAGGATTCGGTGGCGGCCGTCGATGCCGAGGATAAGGTGCTGGTCTACCGCAACTGGCTCGGCCTGATGAAGGGCGACCTGGCTGAAGAGATCACCAAGGCCGGCAAGAGCTTTGTCCGAAGGCTCAACCCCGACCGCACCTATACCGCGCCCGATGGCGGCACGCTGACCGTGCCCGGCCGCTCGCTGATGCTGGTCAGGAACGTCGGCCACCTCATGACCAATCCGGCGATATCGGACCGCGACGGCAATGAGGTGCCGGAAGGCATCATGGATGCGGCGCTGACGGCGCTGATCGCGCTGCACGATGTTGGCCCCAACGGGCGCCGCGCCAATTCTCGCGCCGGCTCGATGTATATCGTAAAACCCAAGATGCACGGGCCGGAGGAAATTGCCTTTGCCGTCGAGATTTTCGACCGCGTCGAGGCGCTGCTCGGCATGGCGAAAAACACCATCAAGATGGGCATCATGGACGAGGAGCGGCGCACCACCGTCAACCTCAAGGAGGCGATCCGCGCCGCCAGGGACCGCGTCGTCTTCATCAACACCGGCTTCCTCGACCGCACCGGCGACGAGATACATACCTCGATGGAAGCCGGCCCGATGATCCGCAAGGGCGACATGAAGCAGGCCGCCTGGATTGCCGCCTATGAAGCCTGGAACGTCGATACCGGGCTCGAATGCGGGCTGGCCGGCCACGCCCAGATCGGCAAGGGCATGTGGGCGATGCCCGACCTGATGGCGGCGATGCTGGCCGAGAAAATCGCGCACCTTAAGGCCGGCGCCAACACCGCCTGGGTGCCGTCGCCGACGGCGGCAACCCTGCACGCCACGCACTACCACAAGGTCGATGTCCAGGCCGTGCAGAAGGCGCTGAAAAGCCGGCCCAAGGCCAGGCTCGACGACATCTTGTCGGTGCCGGTAGCAAGGCGGCCGAACTGGTCGCCTGAAGACATCCAGAAGGAGCTAGACAACAACGCGCAAGGCATTCTGGGCTATGTCGTGCGCTGGATCGACCAGGGCGTTGGCTGCTCGAAAGTGCCTGACATAAACGACGTCGGCCTGATGGAGGACCGCGCCACGCTGCGCATCTCCTCGCAGCACATCGCCAATTGGCTGCATCACGGCGTCTGCACGCCCGATCAGGTCATGGAAACGATGAAACGCATGGCGGCGATCGTCGACCGCCAGAACGAAGGCGATCCACTCTACCGGCCGATGGCACCGGACTTCAACAATTCAATCGCGTTCCTCGCCGCCTGCGACCTCGTCTTCAAAGGCCGCGTCCAGCCCAACGGCTACACCGAGCCGGTGCTGCACGCGCGGCGGCTGGAACTGAAGGCGAAGCAAGGCGCCTGAAGCGAAGGCGCGGGAGCCGGCGTCCCCCTCCCCTTGAGGGCAGGGTGACCCGAAGGGCCGGGAGGGGTCCTGCATGAAGTGCGCCAACGCCCATTCTGACGATGCGCCTCAGGAAGAGGATCATCGGGGCCCAGGTTCGATTTCCAAAAATAGGGCAAGTCGAGGGACGCCGCGTCCTCCACACCGCGGCTGCCTCTAACCTCACGCGGGCGAGATCGAGCACGACATGAAAATATCGGTATGTCTGACCGGCTCCGGGGTTTCACGGAAGGGCGGGCAGGGCCTGAAGCCGAACGACTCATACACGGCAATGGCGTTTTTCATGTAGAACGTCGTGTGGATCAATACCGTCCGGATTCGGCCTTTCCGGATCTCCGCCAGCGCGGCCCCCATCAGCGCCCGGCCGATTCCTTTTCCGCGAAACGACGCGTCGACAAAAAACTTGTGAATCTCCGCCGTATGGTCGTCGAACTGGTCAAGGCGAGGCAGCCCGCCGGTAGGTTCTCCGATCGCGCGATAAACGCCATGGCATCTGGCGCGCCGAACTTCGCTGCCAGCGAACTGCCGCTCCTTTCGGGGTGGAAGATGGTCCTCACGTCCTCCTCCGAGACGCCGTAAGGCTGCACGGCGTCGACATCCCATTGTGCAAGCTTGCGGCAAAGCCCGGCCATGGTCTCGAAGTCTTCGGCACTGCGTGCCGGCGAAACAGAAATCATCCCCGCCTCAGCCCCGGTTAGGTGCATGACCGTAACATATGCGATCATCGGGCGCGAACCCGCAACCGTACTTCCAGCGAGCAGCAGAAGCACTACGCCGCCTGTGCCATCCGCTCCGAGCTCATGCGGTAGGAAATCGCCTCGGCCAGATGGATGCGGCCGACCGTTTCGCTGGCCTCGAGATCGGCCAGCGTCCGCGCCACCTTCAAGACGCGGTGGTAGGCTCTTGCCGAAAAGCCGAGCTTTTCGCTGGCGTCCCTCAGTAGCGACAGGCCGGCGGCATCGGGCATGGCGATCTCCTCGATAACCGACGGTGAGCAATGCGCGTTGGTGGTGGCGGAGGTCGCGCCGAGCCGTTCGAAACGCTCACGCTGGATCGTACGGGCACGGGCGACGCGCAGTGCCACGGCTGCACTCTTCTCCGCCCGGTCCGGCCGGATCAGATCGCTGGCCGAAACCGCCGGTACCTCGATCCTGAGATCGATGCGATCGAGCAGCGGGCCGGAAATGCGCGCCTGGTAGTCGGTGCGGCAGCGGTCGCCGCGCAGGCAGCGATAGCCCGGCTCGCCGGCCATGCCGCAACGGCACGGGTTCATCGCCGCGACAAGCTGGATACGCGCCCGATAGGTGACGCGATGATTGGCGCGCGCGATCATGCAGTCGCCGGTCTCCAGCGGCTGGCGCAGCGCATCGAGCGCCTGCGGCGAAAATTCCGGAAACTCGTCGAGGAACAGCACGCCGTGATGGGCAAGCGAGGCCTCGCCCGGCCGCACGCGCAGGCCGCCGCCGACCATCGCCGCCATCGAGGCCGAATGGTGCGGCGCGCGGAACGGCCGCCGGTCGGTCAGCTTGCCTTCGCCGAGTTCGCCGGCCACCGAGGCGATCATCGAGACTTCGAGCAATTCCTTCGGCGCAAGCGGCGGCAGGATCGACGGCAGCCGCTGGGCCAGCATCGATTTTCCCGACCCCGGCGGCCCGACCATCAGCAGATTGTGGCCGCCGGCCGCCGCCACTTCCAGCGCCCGCTTGGCGGTCTCCTGGCCCTTGATGTCGGCAAGGTCGGGCAAGTCGCGCGCCGAGGCGTGGATGCCGGCTTCCGGCCGCGACAGAACCTGCGTGCCGCGAAAATGATTGGCGATGGCGATCAGGCTGCGCGGCGCCAATATGTCGAAATCCTTGCCGGCCCACGCCGCTTCCGGCCCGCAGGCAAACGGGCAGATCAGGCCCTTGCCTTCGGCATTGGCGCCGATCGCCGCCGGCAGCGCGCCGGCCACCGCGGCAATGGTGCCGTCGAGCGATAATTCGCCAAGCACGACATAGCCGGCCAGCATGTCGCCCGGAATGGCGCCGAGTGCCGCCATCAAACCGAGCGCGATCGGCAGATCGTAATGGCTGCCCTCCTTGGGCAGGTCGGCAGGCGCCAGATTGACGGTGACCTTCTTCGACGGCATCGACAGGCCGGATGCATGCAGCGCCGCCTGCACCCGCTCGCGGCTTTCGGCTACAGCCTTGTCGGCCAGGCCGACGATGTGCATGTTGACCTTGCCCGGCGCGATCATCACCTGCACGTCGACCGGCACGGCCTCGATGCCCTGGAAAGCAACCGTGCGAACCCGCGCCACCATGTCTTCACCCCGGCTGCAGGCTTGCCCCAAGCCCTTGCGATCATGCCGCGAACGGCGTCACCGGAGACAACCACAGATTTCCGGCGAAGGCAAGAACATTTGGGGAACGGCTGAACGCAGCGGCTCCAATGGGTTGCAACGCGGCCGCTCCGAAGCGAGACTAGTTACGCTTGCCCTCCACCGCATCCCAGAACAGGCTGGCGATGTCGGCGCCGCCGAAGCGCTTCACTTCCCGTATGCCGGTCGGTGAGGTCACGTTGATCTCGGTCATGTAGTCGCCGATGACGTCGATGCCGACGAGGATGAAGCCGCGCTCCCTCAGCCACGGGCCGATGCGGGCACAGATCTCGCGTTCGCGCTCTGTCAGCTCGGTCTTTTCGGCGCGGCCGCCGACATGCATGTTGGAGCGCGAATCGTGCTCGGCCGGCACGCGGTTGATGGCGCCGACCGGCTCGCCGTCAATCAGGATGATGCGTTTGTCGCCGGCGCGCACCTCCTTGAGGTAGCGCTGCACGATGTAGGGTTCGCGGAACATCTGGCCGAACATTTCGAGCAGCGAGGCGAGGTTGCGGTCGGCCTCGTGCAGGTGGAAGATGCCGGCGCCGCCATTGCCGTAGAGCGGCTTGACGATGATGTCGCCAAACTCCTTGCGGAAGGCGGCGACTTCGAGCGGATCCTTGGTGATCAGCGTGTCCGGCATCAGGTCGGGAAATTCGGTGACGAAGATCTTTTCCGGGCTGTTGCGCACCCAGGCCGGGTCGTTGACCACCAGCGTCTTCGGATGGATGCGCTCGAGGATATGCGTGGTGGTGATGTAGTTCATGTCGAAGGGCGGATCCTGCCGCAAAAGGATGACGTCCATCTCCGAAAGATCGGTACGGATTTCTTCGCCCAGTGAATAATGGCTGCCCTTCTCGTCGCGGACCTGCATCGCCTCGATGCGGGCAAACACCTTGCCGTCGCGCAGCGACAGCCGGTCGGGCGTGTAGTGGAACAGCTGGTGGCCGCGCCGCTGCGCTTCCAGCGACAGCGCAAACGACGTGTCGCCGGCAATCGACACGGTGGAGATGTGGTCCATCTGGACGGCGACTTTCAGGGGCATGGCAGCTCTCCGGCGCACTTGCAGCGATCCACTTGGATGCACAAAGTACGCTCCAACACTTTTGAATCCATGCATCGTGCTGTCCGAAAATCGATTCCGATTTTCGCGCCGATGCATCGACGACAGCGATATAAGGAAATCGGCGGCTTCTGCCAATCGGCCAAGGTCATGATGAGGCTGCGCTTCCTTTGGCGCAGATCCCAATGCGATGTGCCGTCAGCGATCGAAGACCAGCTTGGAATAGCCGAGGAAGGACAGCGCCATGGCAATCAGCGAGGCGACCGCAAGGGCGATGAGCGGCGACACCGTCGGCAGCGCGAACAGGATGGCGCAATAGACGAGATAATTGACGACGCTGGTGGCAATGCCGACGCCGCCATAGCGTGCGCCCTCTTGCGCGATGCCGCGGCTGGAAGGCGAAAACGTCAGATGGCGGTTGATCAACCAGGTGACGGACAGGGCAAAACCGATCGAAATGATGCGAGCCGCGAATGGTCCGAGCGGCGCTATCGTCAGCACCAGCCAAAGCGCCGCCGCGTCGGCGACGAAGCCGATGCCGCCGGCGAAAATGAAGCGGGCGAGGCGTCCCATTCAGGCTCTAGGCCGCGCGCGGGGTCTTGCCCGGTCCGGCCTTCAAAGTCGCGAGGGCGCTTGCACGTTCACGTTCGACGCGACCGGAAGGCATCGACAGATAGAAGATGCGCTTCTGCTCGGCCCGGCCGCGCGACACCGAATCGAGGATTACCCCGGTCACCGCCGCCAGCATCGACAGCAGCAGCAGCCCGACCGACAGCACCCAGGTCGGCATGCGCGGCACAAGCCCGGTTTCGGCGAACTCGATCAGCACCGGCGCCATCAGGAACAGGCTCGATGCCAGGAAGAACACCGAAAAAGCGCCGAAGAAACGCAGCGGCTGTGTCTCCTTCATCAGCATGGCGAACATCCACAGGATCTTCGCGCCGTCGCGAAAGGTCGACAGCTTCGACGAGGAGCCTTCCGGCCGGCGGCCATAGTCGAGCCCGATCTCGCTGACCGGCAATTTGAGCTGCGAGGCGTGCACCGACATTTCGGTCTCGATCTCGAAACCGCCGGAAACGGCGGGAAAGCTCTTGACGAAGCGCCTGGTGAAGGCGCGGTACCCCGAGAAGATATCGGTAAAGTCCGAGCCGAACAGCCGCTTGTAGAGGCTGTTGAAGATGCGGTTGCCGAAGCCATGGCCAGTCCTGCCGGCATCGTCGGCGACGCCGCGCCTGGTGCCCACCACCATGTCGGAGCGCTCGGTCAGCAGCGTGTTGATCAGTTGCGGCGCGTCCTCCGGCGCATAGGTGCCGTCGCCGTCGGCCATCAGGTAGATGTCGGCCTCGATGTCGGCGAACATGCGGCGCACGACATTGCCTTTGCCCTGGCGCGGCTCGCGCACCACGATGGCGCCGGCGGCGCGGGCTCGGAGCGCCGTCAGATCGCGCGAATTGTTGTCGTAGACATATATCGCGGCGGCAGGCAGCGTCTCGCGAAAGCGCCGCACCACTTCGCCGATCGTCAGCTCCTCATTGTAGCAAGGCAGGAGCACGGCGATGCTCGGCTCATGGCGCACTTCTTGTGGCATTTTCGTCTCCGGATGCCCTGTGAGGTCCCTGACCGCTCAAACGCCGGCCTCGCTCGGGGCGGCTTTACTATTTATTGAAGCTGTTAAGGCTAGGTTTAAACCGCCCCGTATTCCTTCCAAAGGTCCTGATATGAGCACAGCCGACGATGGCGCCTCCATTTGGAGGTCCGATATCGCGCTGGCGCTGCTTGCCACGCTGCTGGCGCTTGCCGTCAATGCCTTTGCCGGTTTCCCGGAACTGACCAATGCCGGCGGCGACAACGACAATCTGCTGCGCCTTGTCGAAGTTCGCGACATGCTGGCCGGCCAAAGCTGGTTCGATCTGCACCAGTACAGGATGGGCCTGGAAGGCGGCTTCGTCATGCACTGGTCGCGGCTGGTCGATGCGCCGATCGCCGCCATCACGGCCGTGTCGGCCCTGACCGGGAGCACGGTCTTTGCCGAGAATTTTGCGCAAGTGCTGTGGCCGGCGCTGCTCTTTTGCCTGACCGTGTTTTTCACCGCTCGCACCGCGCGCAGCTTTGCTGGTGACGGCGCCGTGCTGCCCGCTGTCGTCGTCGGCGCCGCCGCACTGCACTTCCTCGGCATTTTTTCGCCTGGCGCGCTCGATCACCACAATGTCCAGCTGATGCTGAGCATGGCCAGCCTGAGCCTTCTGCTTGAAGCGCCGTTGCGCAGGCCGGCGGCACTACTCTCCGGCCTGTGCGCCGGATTGATGCTGGCCGTCGGCATGGAAACCGCGCCTTATGTCGCCACCATCGGCGCCTCTGTCGCCACGCTGTTTGCCCTCGACGCCGATGGCGAGAGGCCGATTGCCAGGGATTTCGGCCTCGGCTTTGCCGGCGTGTCCGCTCTCGTCTTTGTCGCCACCATCGCACCGTCCGCCTGGGGTCAGGCGCAATGCGACGCCTTCTCGACCGTGCAGTTCGTCGTCGCAGCGATTGCCGGAACCGGCCTTGCGGCGATAGCGTCGGTCGAGCCCGCTGGCCGCACGCGCCAACGGCGCATCGCCTCGCTTGGCCTGCTTGCCCTGATGTTGGCCGCAGTCGTCGTCTTTTTGTTCCCGCAATGCCTGGCAGCGCCCTATGCCAACCTCGATCCGCGCCTCAAGGAGCTATGGCTTGATCACATCGACGAGGCGCAATCGCTGTTCAAGCTTCTCGCTGAAGATCCGGCCGGGGTGGTGGCGCGCTATGCTACGCCGCTCATCGCGCTCGTGCTGATGGCGCTTCGCCTTGGCCGTGGCGGCTGGCGGCGGCAGGACAGCCTTGTCGGCACGCTGCTTGTCGTGGCCTTCATCGTCAGTGCCTGGCAGGTGCGCGGTTCGACATTCTCGATCGCCTTCGCCGTCATCCCGCTTGCTGCCTGGATTGCCAAATGGCGTCAACGGGCCGAGGCCAGCCCGTCGCGCGGCGTGGCGCTGCGCATGGCCGCCGTCTGGCTGGTTTCGGTGAATGCCGTCTGGACTGGGGCTGCCGCGGCGACCTCGGTCGCCTTCGAGGACAGCAATACCGCCGCCGATAATGGCGACGGCGCCGATGTCGCTTGCCAGCGCATGGCCTCCTTTGCGGCGCTTGGCCGCCTGCCCGGCACCACGGTGCTGGCAATTTCCAATCTCGGATCGCCGATCCTGGCCTATTCCGGACACCGCGTCTTCGCCGGGCCTTATCATCGCAACGTCGCCGGCAACCTGCTGGCGCTCGATGCCTTCCTTGGGTCCGATGCCGATGCCAGGACAATCCTGGCGGATCATCACGTCGGCCTCGTCGCATTGTGCCCCGGCAGCCCCGAAAGCAAGCTCCTCGCCGCCAAGGCGCCGGCAGGTTTTCTCGCCGGGTTGATGCGCGGCAGCGTACCGGAATGGCTTGAGCCGGTTGCCAGGACCAGCGGAGCCGCCGTCGAATTGTACCACGTCCGGCTGGGCGGCTGATCGATCGGGGGCGCGTGCGGCCTTTTGTCGGACATAAGTCCCGACTATCCACTCTTTCGCCCTTGCCCGCCCGACATGGCTGGATAGGATGCGCGCCGGTCAGACCGAGATCGTTGGACCGGGAGAGAATTCATGATGCCATCGGCACGCTTTGCCGACCTCGAAGGCGCTTCGGTGCTGATCACCGGTGGCGGCTCCGGCATTGGAGCCGCCTTGACCGAGGGATTTATCCGCCAGGGGGCAAAGGTCGCCTTTATCGATATCGCCGACCGTCCGAGCCTGGCGCTGGCCGATCGGTTAGACAAGGAGCTCGGCCGGCGGCCGCTCTATCTCAAGACCGATATACGCGATATCGAGGCATTGCGGTTATCAGTTGCCAAAGCCGCCGAGGCGCATGGCGACGTGACCGTGCTGGTCAACAATGCCGCGCAGGATGACCGTCATGCCGTCGAAGACGTCACGGTCGAGTTCTGGGACAACAATCATGCCATCAACCTGCGCCCGCATTTCTTCAGCGCACAGGCGGTGGCGCCGGGCATGAAGCGGGCCGGTGGCGGCTCGATCATCAATTTCACCTCGACCTCGTTTCTCATCAACCATCCCGATATGCCGGCCTATACCGCCGCCAAGGCCGGCATCGTCGGCCTCACCAAGGGTCTTGCCGGCAAGCTCGGCGTCGACGGCATTCGCGTCAACGCAATCGCGCCCGGCTGGGTGATCACCGAGCGACAGAGAAAGCTCTGGGTCACCGAACAGGCGCTCGCCGCCCACGTCGCCAAGCAGTGCATCAAAGAGGTGATGCAGCCGGAAGACGTTGTCGGCACCGTGCTGTTCCTGGCGTCGGATGCTTCACGCATGCTGACCGCGCAGATGCTGATCGTCGACGGGGGGTTCCTGTGATCTCATCGAGCAAGGCCCCTTCTGTCGCGGCCGTCGACTGGGGCACCACCCGGATGAGGGTGTGGCTGCTCGACGGCGCCGGCAAGGTTCTCGCCGAGCGGCGCGGCGATGACGGGCTGATCACCGCCCAGGCTAAAGGATTTTCGTCCGTTCTCGAAGGGCATCTGGCTGCCATGGGTGCCCCCGAGGCGCTGCCGGTCATCATTTGCGGGATGGCCGGTTCGCGCCAGGGCTGGCTGGAGGCGCCCTATGTCAGCGTGCCGGCGCCGATCGGCGCTATCCTCGCCGGCGCTGCCCGCATCCCCGGCCAGCGCCGCGACATCCGCATCGTGCCCGGCCTTGCCCAACGCCTTGCCGATGCACCTGACGTCATGCGCGGCGAGGAAACGCAGCTTGCCGGCGCCGGTTTGCCGGCACAGGGACGCCACCTCGTCTGCATGCCCGGCACCCATTCGAAATGGGTGCTGGTCGAGGACGGTTCCATTGCCGGCTTCGGCACCTGGCCGACCGGCGAGCTGTTTTCGGTGCTGGCTGCGCACTCGATCCTGCGCCATTCGCTGGGCGAGCCGCCGCAGCCGGTTGCCGCCGAAAGTCCGTTTTTCCGGGACTGGTGCCTGAAGGCGTTGGCCGAGGGCGGTGACATCGTTTCAAGACTGTTCTCGATCCGCGCCGCCAGCCTGTTGCAGGACCTGAAGCCCGAAGATGCCGCAGCCTCTCTGTCCGGCCTGCTGATCGGCGGCGAGATCGCTTCGGCAAATAGCCGCTATGGGGCAAGCGCCGTGCCCGTCGTGCTGATCGCATCGGGCGCACTCGGCAGGCTCTATGCCGAGGCGCTCGGCCTTGCCGGGCTCGCTTTCAGGGCGGTCGACGCCGATGAGGCGGTGCGTGCCGGCCTTGCCGAAGCCGCGCGCGAAAATGGCATGATCGCCAAAAATGGAGTTGCCGCATGACCGAAACCGCACCTTTTCCAAAGCTCAAGCGGGGTCTGGTCGCGATCCTGCGTGGCCTCAAGCCAAGCGAGGCGGTGGCGATCGGCCAGGCGATCTTCGGCGCCGGCATCGAAGCAATCGAGGTGCCGCTCAACTCGCCCGAGCCTTTTGTTTCCATCGCCAGTATTGTCGAAACGCTTCCTCCGACGGCGCTGGTCGGCGCCGGCACGGTGCTCACCGCCGCCGATGTCGACGGTCTGCACAAGGCCGGCGGGCGGCTGCTGGTCAGCCCCAATATCGATGCCGAGGTCATGGGCCGTGCCATGCAGTACGGCATGGTGACGATGCCCGGCGTGTTCACGCCGACCGAGGCATTTCAAGCAATCCGGCTCGGCGCCTCGGCATTGAAATTCTTCCCGGCGAGCGTGCTTGGCGCGGCGGGCATTTCGGCGATGCGCGCGGTGCTGCCAGCCAGTGTGCTGGTCGGCGCCGTCGGCGGCGTTTCGGACAAGGACTTTGCCGGCTACAAAGCGGCCGGCGTCACCGTCTTCGGTCTTGGCTCCAGCCTGTTCAAGCCGGGCATGAGCATCGACGAAGTGGCAGCACGGGCGAAGGCTGCGGTCGTGGCCTGGGACGCGGCGTTTGGAGCGGCATGATGAGCGAGACCATCGTTTCGGTTTTTTCCGACCATGTCTGCCAACTCGGCGAGGGGCCAAGCTATGACCCTGCCACGGACACGCTCTATTGGTTTGACATCGTCAACGGCCAGCTCCTGGAACAGCGCTTGTCCGGCGGTGCGGTCAAAATCCACGAGCTCGGTCAGATGGCCAGCGCCATCGCCATTGTCGACGACCAACGCCAGCTGATCGCCACCGAGACCGGCCTGCATGTCCGCGATGTCGCGACCGGAAAGCTGACGCTGCACACGCCGATCGAGGCCGATAATACGGTCACCCGCTCGAACGATTCCCGCGTTCACCCTTGCGGCGCCCTCTGGGTCGGCACCATGGGTAAGGGCGAGGAGAAGGCCGCCGGTTCTATCTACTGGTTCTTCAAGGGCGAGCTGCGCCGGCTCTATGCGGATCTCACGGTGCCCAATTCGATCTGCTTTTCCGAAGATGGGACTATCGCCCATTATACCGACACCAGCACCGGGCTGTTGATGCGCGTCGGCTGCGATCCTGCGACCGGCCTGCCGGTTGGCGAACCGAAGGTCTTCGTCGATCACCGTTCGGCCAAGGGCTATATCGATGGTTCGGTGCTCGACCGCGACGGCATATTGTGGAACGCTTGCTGGGGCGGCAGCGTCGTCGAAGCCTATGGACCCGACGGCAAGCTTGTCCGTTCGGTGGCGATGCCGGCGACGCAGCCGTCCTGTCCGGCTTTTGTCGGCAGGAATGCCGACCGGATCGCGGTCACCTCCGCCTGGTCCGGCAAGAGCGAGAAGCAGCGCCTGCTCGACCCGCAAGCCGGCATGACGTTTATGCTCGACATTCCAGTCAATGGTCGCTTCGAGCCGCGCGTGCTGATTGGCTAGACCATGGTCCCGAACCTTTGGTTCGGAAAAGATCATGGTCAAACAAGAAGATGGTGCGCTTGCTGTCGTGCAGGCGTCCGATCAACGTCGGTTCCGCGCAAGCCGAATGCGTTCCCCGTGCGATGGTAGGCAATCGTGCTGCCAGGAGCCGTTCCACCCATGTCAAGCCGCAAGCCGAAGCTGATCCTTGTCTACGAGCCGGAAAAGGCCTGCTTCGATCGGCTGGTCGCCGATAACCACGTGCCGGAGCGTGCCGTCGAAATCGCCTCCTATCTGGCGCAATCGACCGACATCGCTGCTGAATTCGACGCACTTGCCGCCGCTTGCCAGAAGCGCGGCTTGTCGTTTGCGCCGGTGACACTCGACGACGCCGCAAGCGTTCTCGCCGGCGAGGACCCGAAGACCACGCTCGTCTGGACGCTGACCGACGGCATCGCCTATTTCCGCGGCGGCGCGGCACCAGCTCTGGCACGGCTGAACGGCCTGAAGGCGATCGGCGCCGACGATGCGCTTTTTGCGCTCTGTCAGGATAAGTTCCGTTCCGGCGCCGTGCTCGGCGCGCTTGGCTTGCCGGTGCCGCGGGCGGGCCTTGCCCGTGACGGAGCCTGGCTGGTCGCGCCGCCGGACTCGCCCGCCGGCTGGTTCGTCAAGCCGAACCGGCTCGGCGCCAAGATCGGCATCTGGCCGGATTCGCGCTGCCCCGATCTCGGCCACACGCTGGAGCTTAGCCGGCGCGTCTTCGCCGCCTATCGCGACGATGTCGTGGTCCAGCCCTATGTCGCCGGCCGCAACGCGCGCGCCAGTTTTCTCGGATTGAAGCCGGATACCGGCGCCGAGGCGCTCGGCATCGCCCTTGTCGATTCGGGCAGCGATTTCCAGACCATGCAGGACAGCCTGGCGCTTTACGGCGATACCGGTGTAGCGGCGAAAGCCGAGGGAAATTACGCTGAGCCGTTGCTGCTTCCCGTTGACGCCAGCCAGCCTCGAGCGGATGCAAGAATTCGTCGCATCGCCGAAAGCCTGATGATGGGGCTTGGCCTGCGGGATGTGTTTTCGATCGACTTTCGGGTCGAAGCCGACGACAGCGTGCACCTCATCGAGTTCGAGGTCTGCCCCGGCATGCCCTGCTTCGATTTCCGCGATTACTGTCGCCGGCAATGGGGCCTGAGCCTCGCCGATGCGATGGCTGAAACCGCGATGAACCGACTTCTCGCCTAAATCCCCTCGACCAGCACGATTTCGCCATCAGCTACCTTCTGGCGGATCGCGACCGCGCGCTGGTATTCGGGCGAGTGGTAGCAGTCATGCGCCGCCGCAAGCGACGGAAACTCGATGATCACATTGCGGTCTCGGCCCGGCCCCTCGGCCTTCTCATGCGCGCCGCCGCGCGCCAGGAACTTGGCGCCGAAGCGATCGAAGGCCAGCTTGGCGGCTGCGACATAGTCCTTGTAGCCTTCCGCATCGCGCACGTCGACGCGAGCGATCCAGTATCCCTTGGGCATGGTTTTTCTCCGCGTTAATTCTTGGCGTCAGGCCGAGCGCATTTCATCGAGGATGGCTTCGGCCGCCGCCCGCCTGTCGGCCGCGCCGACGATCGGCCGGCCGACCACGAGGTGGCTGGACCCATTGCGGATCGCCTGTGCCGGCGTCACCACCCGCTTCTGGTCGCCGTGGTCGCCGCCCTTCGGCCGGATTCCCGGCGTCACCACTGCCAGGTCCGGGCCGACAATGCGGCGCACCGCCTCGGCTTCCTCGGCCGAGCAGACGATGCCGCCCATGCCGGCATGCAGCGCCTGCTCGGAGCGCCTCAGCACCAGCGTATGCGGATCATACTCATAGCCGGCGTCGATCACGTCCTGCTCGTCCATCGAGGTCAGCACGGTGACCCCGAGCAGGCAAAGGTCGCTGCCCTTCGCAGCCTCGACCGCTGCCTTCATCGTCTTCGGATAGGCATGGATGGTCAGCATGCTCATGCCCATTCTGACGATGTTGTCGACCCCCTTGGCCACCGTGTTGTCGATGTCGAGCAGCTTCATGTCGAGAAAGATCCTGGTGCCGCCGCTGGCCAGCTCGCGGGCGAAGTCGAGCCCGCCGGCAAAGGCGAGCTGGTAACCGATCTTGTAGAAGGAGACGATCCCGTCGAGCTCGCGCACCGCTTTCTCGGCTTCCTTCAGCGTCGGCAGGTCGAGGCCGACGATCAGCCTTTCCTGCATCGTGTCGGCATGCGCGGCGTCCGGGATCATGCCTCGATCCGCGTCGACAGCATGCGCGAGGTTTCGATCAGCGTTCGGCATAGGTGCTCCATCGATTGGCGTAGTCTCTCGTCCCTGAAGTTGCCCTCGTCGTCGAAGGCGTTGCCGCCCTCCGGCACCGAGCATTCCGGTGTCACCACCTCCATCCGGCAGCGCACCAGAACGGCGCGCAGATGGTTGATGCAGCGTATCCCGCCGAAGGGTCCGTTGGAAGACGAGCAGAGGCCGGCAACCTTGCCGGCAAGCGGCCTGAACGTCCGGCCGCCATCCTTGCGCAGCTGGCTTACCCAGTCGATGGTGTTCTTGAGCAGCGGTGGAATGGAGCCGTTATATTCGGGCGTCGCGATCAGCAGCCCGTCATGGGCGGCGATCATCCGGCCGAGCTTGACGGCGTTTTCGGGAATGCCTTCTTCCTTTTCCAGATCCTGGTCGAGGATCGGCAACGGATAGTCGGCGAGCGAGATGCGGGTCACCTCCGCGCCCTGCATGGCAAGTTCCTTCTGCGCAACGTCGGCGGTCCTGGCGCTATAGGCGCCGCTGCGCACCGAACCGGCGACGACGAGAATTTTCGGGATCACAGCCATGGGGTCTGCCTTGTCACCCGATGGGTATAAGACAAGTGCTATTCAAAACCCAACGCTGCAATTCAGGCGGCCCCGCGTCGGTAGATCCAAAGCTGCGTCGGCGGAATGTTGCGGATGACGAAATGGAAATGCTCGACCGTATAGTCGCCGCGGCCCGGCGGGATCGGCGACAGCGGCCCGTAAGTCAGCTGCACGATCGGCCGGCCCGCCGGGATGCGGTCGAGCAGGCTCTCGACATAGGCGATGCGCTGGGCGACCGGGAAGTTGAGCAGCGGCACGCCCGATATCACCGAATCGAAGACCAGATCGCGCTTGTCACCGAGCGTCGCGTCGAGATTGAAGGCGTCGCCCTCGATGACGTTGACGCCTGGATAAAGCTGGCGCAGATGGCGCACGAAATCAGTGGAATATTCGACCGCGTAGAGATTTTCAGGCTTTATGCCCTGAGCGAGGATGGCGCGCGTGATGACGCCTGTGCCAGGCCCGACCTCGAGCACCGGCAGGCCGGATTTCGGATTGACGATCGAGGCCATCTTGCGCGCGGTGATGGAACTGGTCGGGACGATCGAACCGACCGCCTTCGGCTTGTCGATCCAGCCCTTGAAGAACTTCAGTTCGTCGTCGAACTTTTCCGCCAGCGTCTTTCGCAGTCCGGGACTACGCGTCATCGAAAGTCCTCCTCAACGCTCCCTCGCATGCTACTTAGCAGCTACGAGGTGCAAGACAAGGCGAATCCCCGGATAAGGTGTTGATGACGCTCGGGAAGCGTTTCCAGGGATCAGCTTCAATGCTCGCCGAACGTTTCGAAAAAGTCCTTCATGCGGGCGAAAAATCCGCTCGACTGGGGCGAATTGTCCTTTGAGGAAAGCTGCTCGAATTCCTCCAGCAATTCGCGCTGGCGGCGCGAAAGGTTCTGCGGCGTCTCGACCACGGTCTGGATGTAGAGGTCGCCGATATTGGGCTGGCGCAGCACCGGCATGCCCTTGCCCTTGAGGCGGAACTGGCGGCCGTTCTGGGTGCCTTCCGGCACCTTCACCTTCGTCTGGGTGCCGTCCAATGTCGTCACCTCGAACGAGCCGCCAAGTGCTGCCGTCGTCATCGAGATCGGCACCTTGCAATAAAGATCGGCGCCGTCGCGCTGGAAGAACTCGTGCGGCTTGACCGCGAGGAAGATGTAGAGATCGCCCGATGGGCCGCCGCGCAGGCCGGCCTCGCCCTCATTGGCAAGCCGGATGCGGGTGCCGTCCTCGATCCCGGCAGGGATGTTGACCGACAGCGAGCGCTCCTCGGTGACGCGGCCCTGGCCGGCGCATTTCGGACATGGATCCTTGATGGTCTGGCCGCGCCCCTGGCATTGCGGGCAGGTGCGCTCGATCGAGAAGAACCCTTGCGTGGCGCGCACCTTGCCGTGGCCGTTGCACATCGAGCAGGTGACGGGCTGGGTGCCGGGCTTGGCGCCGCTGCCCGAGCATTCCGAGCAGGAGATCGATGCCGGCACGCGGATCTGCGCGGTCTTGCCGGAAAATGCCTCTTCCAGCGTGATTTCCATATTATAGCGCAGGTCGGCGCCGCGCTCGCGACCGCCGGACGAGCGACGCTGGCGCCCGCCCATCATGTCGCCGAAAATGTCCTCGAAAATGTCGGCGAAGCCGCCGGCGCCAAAGCCTTGCGCCCCGCCATTCATGCCGCCGTGCTCGAAGGCGGCGTGGCCGAAGCGATCGTAGGCGGCGCGCTTCTGCGGGTCCTTCAGCGTTTCGTAGGCTTCGTTGATTTCCTTGAATTTGTGCTCGCAGGCATGGTCGCCTGGGTTGCGGTCGGGATGGAACTGCATGGCCAGCTTGCGGAAAGCGCTCTTGAGCTCCTTCTCGTCGGCGCCTTTTTGCACGCCCAGCGTTTCGTAAAAATCAGCTTTCATGTTTTCCCGCAGTCCGGATAGTCAACGTCTTGAAGTATCGTTGCGTCGTTTGCCGGCACGCTGTTCCGATTTAGGTGTGATGGAGCCGGGATGCCAGTGTCTACGAGGCTTTGTCCGCATTTTTTCGGGTAGCTCGGCGTTTTTCCGGCAAAGGGTTGCAAAAAAGCCCGGCTGTGCGCCGGGCTTTTTGCTTACCTGTACCGTCAGGCGGTTCAGGCCGACTTCTTCTTCTCGTCGTCTTCGTCGATTTCCTCGAAATCGGCATCGACCACATCGCTGTCCTTGGCGGCATCAGCCTTGGCGTCGGCCTCGGCGGCTTCCTTCTGCGAAGCCTCGTACATCGCCTGGCCGAGCTTCATCGAGACTTCGGCGAGCGTCTGCGTCTTGGCCTCGATCTCGGTCACATCATCGCCTTCGGCAGCGGTCTTCAACGCCGCGATCGCATCGGCAATCGCCGTGCGGTCGGTCTCCGAGACCTTATCGCCATAGTCCTTCAGCGACTTCTCCGAGGAATGCACCAGAGCCTCGGCCTGGTTGCGGGCCTCGACCAGTGCGCGACGTTTCTTGTCGACTTCGGCATTGGCCTCGGCATCCTTGACCATCTTCTCGATGTCAGCGTCCGAAAGGCCGCCAGACGCCTGGATGCGGATCTGGTGCTCCTTGCCGGTGCCCTTGTCCTTGGCCGAAACGTTGACGATGCCGTTCGCGTCGATGTCGAACGTGACCTCGATCTGCGGCACGCCACGCGGCGCAGGCGGGATGCCGACCAGGTCGAACTGGCCGAGCGCCTTGTTGTCGGCGGCCATTTCACGCTCACCCTGGAAGACGCGGATGGTCACCGCCGACTGCGAATCCTCAGCCGTCGAGAACACCTGGCTCTTCTTCGTCGGAATCGTCGTGTTGCGCTCGATCAGCCGCGTGAATACGCCGCCCAGCGTCTCGATGCCGAGCGACAGCGGCGTCACGTCGAGCAACAGCACGTCCTTGACGTCGCCCTGCAGCACGCCGGCCTGGATGGCAGCGCCAAGTGCGACGACCTCATCCGGGTTGACGCCCTTGTGCGGTTCCTTGCCGAAGAACTGCTTCACGATCTCCTGTATCTTGGGCATACGGGTCATGCCGCCGACCAGAACGACCTCGTCGATCTCAGCGGCCTTGAGGCCGGCATCCTTGAGCGCCGCCTTGCAGGGCTCGATGGTGCGCTGGACGAGATCTTCGACAAGGCTCTCGAACTTCGCACGCGTCAGCTTCAGCGTCAGGTGCTTGGGGCCGCTGGCATCGGCGGTGATGAAGGGCAGGTTGATCTCGGTCTGCGTGGTGGACGACAGCTCGATCTTGGCCTTTTCAGCCGCTTCCTTGAGGCGCTGCAGGGCGAGCTTGTCATTCCGCAGGTCGATACCCTGTTCCTTCTTGAACTCGGCCGCCAGGTATTCGACCAGACGCATGTCGAAATCCTCGCCGCCGAGGAAGGTGTCGCCATTGGTCGACTTCACCTCGAACACGCCGTCGCCGATTTCGAGCACCGAAATGTCGAACGTGCCGCCGCCAAGGTCATAGACGGCAATCGTCTTGCCTTCCTTCTTGTCCAAGCCATAGGCAAGTGCTGCCGCCGTCGGCTCGTTGATGATGCGCAGCACTTCCAGGCCGGCGATCTTGCCTGCATCCTTGGTGGCTTGGCGCTGGGCGTCGTTGAAATAGGCCGGAACGGTGATGACCGCCTTCTCGACCTTTTCGCCGAGATAGGCTTCCGCCGTTTCCTTCATCTTCTGCAGGATCATCGCCGAGATCTGGCTGGGCGACTGGTTCTTGCCGCCGGCCTCGACCCAGGCATCGCCATTGTCGCCCTTGACGATCTTGTAGGGGACAAGCTTCTTGTCCTTCTCCGTCACCGGATCGTCATAGCGGCGGCCGATCAGGCGCTTGACCGCGAAAATGGTGTTTTCAGGATTGGTGACCGCCTGGCGCTTGGCCGGCTGGCCGACGAGGCGCTCGCCGTCGCTGTTGATGGCGACGATCGAAGGGGTCGTGCGCGCGCCTTCCGCATTCTCGATGACCTTGGATTCCTTGCCGTCCATGATGGCGACACAGGAGTTGGTTGTTCCCAGATCGATACCGATTACTTTTGCCATTTCTCTAATCTCTCCGCTAAGCAGGCTCTCAGGACCCGTACAGGCGTTCCGACGAAAGCCCCTGTTCACAAGAAATTCCGCTCCGGCAACCGGCATTCGGCGCTGGACGGCTTGGCGCGTATATAAGAACAGGCTGCGTGGCGCGCAAGCATTCTGCGCAAGGCGTTCACCATTCATCGCGGTTGATCGGATTCGGGACCGGCGGGCCCGTATTTTCCGGCCGTGATCCAGCCGGCCCGGCCCCGGTCCATGAACCTTTCCGCCTCACCTCGCGACTGACGCTCAGGTGCCGCGTGGTGCGGCCCCGGTAAGGAAAGCCCCATGACCACAGATCCAGAGGCTCGATGGTCTCCGGGAACAGCAGGAACTCAGCGCGACAGTCGCCTTCGGGACCGGGTCGATGCGCTGGGCTTTCCGCTGGTTCCGTTGACCCTGCGCGGACGCCGGCGTATCATGACGGTGAGGAAAGCAGACAATTCGATCAGGGATGAACGTGCCGGAACGCCGCGCCTTGCCCTGATTTGCGCGCCGAGACCGGATGTTTCTCCCATGACCTGTGGGGGGAGATCCATGTCTTGCGACCATGGCGCGTCCGTGCGCTCTCGTGCCGGCCATTTGCGCCGCGCAATCCAGGCTGCCAGCGGATTATCGGCCTTGGCACTCGCCGCTGGGCTCTGGCTCGGCGGCTCGGCACAGGCCCAGGAAACCCAGATCATCTATCCCGGCTCGATGGCAGTGACCGGATTCTCTGGCATCATCATCCCCAATTTCGAGGAAGGCCTGCCGCCGGGTGTCGATCCGGTCGACGAGACCTTCATCGACACGGCGCGCGCAACCTTGCGCGTCTTCGACGTTTCAAGGCTGGGCGGGCCGGCGTCTGGCCAATTGGTCTTCACCCCGCCACCCTTCGAGGTCACGGCCGAGCAAATCGGCCAGGTGTTCGGCATCACTTATGACGACGGCGTGCGCGACGGCGTTCCCTCGGCCATTCCAAACCTCTATGCCGGCGCCACCTCGCTGCACGGCATCCGCATCGTCACACCAGACGGCGACGCCGACGGCCGGCCGGAGCGGCAGCGCCGCGGCACGGCTGACGCGGTCTTCATGGACGGCCAGTTCGGCACCGAAAACGGCGGCGGCCCCGGAACGATCTGGAAGATCGATGGCATCACCGGCGCCGTCTCGAAATTCGCCGATATCGACGCCAATAGCGGTCCCGGCATCGGCGACGTCACTTTCGACAATATCCACCGCCAGTTCTTCGCCAGCGATCTCGACACCGGCCTTATCCACCGCATCGTCGCCAATGGCGCGCTAGTCGACACGTTCGACCACGGCGTCGCCGGCCGCCCGGCGCACGGGCTGCCCTCAGTCGCCGACGACGGCTCGGTGATGGACATCCAGGGTGCTGCCTTCGACAGCGAGGACCCCGATAGCTGGGGCTACACACAGGACGAGCGCCGCGTCTGGTCGGTCGCCTATCGTGGCGGCCGGCTCTATTACTCGGTCGGGGAAAAGGCGGAGATCTGGTCGGTGGGCATTGCCGGCGACGGCAGCTTCGGCGACCCGCGCTGGGAGCTGACCGTCAAGGCCGACAAGGATTACGCGGTCACCGACATCGCCTTTGACAACAAGGGCTTCATGTATCTGGCTCAGCGCGGCCCGGTGGAAAACCGCTACGACTACAGCCAGTTCGCCGATTCCGGCAAGGGTGAGGTCATCCGCTACTGGCGCGAAAATCCGGACGATCCGGCAACGGAATCGGTCTGGGTGGAAGTGCCGCAGGAATATGCGGTCGGCTTCCCGCAAGACAACCGGCAGTCGGCCGGCGGCCTCGACCTGCAATATGGCTACGATTCCGAAGGCAATCTCCATACCGGCATCTGCACCGACACGCTGGTCGATACCGGCGACAAGTTGCGCGACAACCCGGCGCTCGCCGAACAGCTCGCAGCCGGGGGGCCGCTTGCCGTGCACGGCGTGCAGATCACGCCGACGGCGCTGGTCAGGCCGGCCAACGTGCCGCCTTTCGGCTCATGGATCGTCGATTTCGACAATTATTTCGAAGACCCGGAAGTCGAAGGCCATGTCGGCGACGTCGAGGTCTGGCGCCCCTGCGAAGGCCGTGCCGGCTATTACGAGCAGGTGCCGGGCGGCTATCTGCCACCGTTCTATCCGCCGGACTTTCCACCCCCCGGCAATCTGCCTCCTTGCCTCGATGTCGAGGATGTCGAGTATTTCTGCACGCCCTCCGGCCTCGAGGCCGATCTCTATCTTCATGACCATGCCGGCTTCGGCGGCGATTCGATCAAGGCTCTGTCCAGGACGCCCGGCGTCGGGGTGACTTCGCCCCTGTCGCATGCGCCCGGCGCGCCATTCACGATCGGTATCACCGGCCATTATCCTGGCGACAGGGTCGATGTCGGGCTCTGCTTCTACAGGCAGTCCGACCGCGACAAGGGTGGCTACTACCCTTGCTGCAAGATGACCTTGCCGCTCAGAACCCCAGCCGTCAGCTGCGAACCGTGAGGAGGGGAAGATGAGCAATCTTGCACAGTCCCCGCTTGCGACGAGCAGCCAATCAACCGGCAAACAATCAATCGTCATGGAGACCGTCATGAAACCCCTGTCACTCGCCAGGCGGAGCGCGCGCTGGCTGATGGCGGCCGGTATCGCGGTCGCCATGCTGAGCCCGCTGCAAGGCTTCGCTGAAGACCTTGCTCCGGCCAAGGCCAAGCCTGCCGATGCAGGCACTGTCATTCCAGATCCCAAGCTCGATTTCGACAATCCTCGCATCGTCAACCCGGAGCCGGGCCGGATCGTGCCCTTCTTCACCAAGAAAGGCGGCCAGAGAGGCTGCGACTATGTCGTATACTCGCTGAGCTTTGGCTCGCGCGGCAATCCGCAGGGTTTTGCCGGCCCGGGCCTCGCGGCCATGCTGAAAAAGGTCAGGCTCGACTTCAGGGACCAACTCCCGCACGGCCTGCGGATTGTCGGCGTGCATGTGACCGGCGACGGCACCGACGCATCCGGCGGACCGCTGCCCGGCGCTGCGATCAGCAGCTCGGCTGGCCCGGACGATACGGCGACGGTGTCCGATTTCCGGATTTCCGCCAGCGACCTCGACGGCATCGGCGCTGCGAACGAGCGCGCCATCACCTTCCAGATCACCGCTAAGATCGACCATGCGGCGTTTCCGTCGCCGGCAATCGTCGATAACCAGGGGCTGATCAAGGTGAGCCGCGGCGACCGCGGTGCTGGCGTCGAAATTCCGTCGCAGGACCCGGGCAAGCCGGACGACGGCAACTATCTCACGGGTGCAAAGACGTCGATCAAGATCGACGTCACCGAGTGCAACCCACCGCCTCCACCTCCTGGCAATCGTGAATGCTTCAAGGTGGAGCGAGGCACGGTCGATTGCGTGCCCGGCGGCGGCGCCTTCATCTACCATATGCCGGTCGGCCCAGAGATGGCTGGCAAATGGGTGCAGCTTTCGACGACGACACCCGGCATCACAATCATTCCCGACACCCAATTGGTGCCGGCCGGCGGCGGTGTGCTCAACTGGAAGATCGTCGGTGCTTCACCCGGCGACGTTATCCACATCATCGTCACCGGTATCGAAACCTATGCCGGCCCGAAGGAGGGCTGGGGCCTGTGCTGCACGCAGACCGTCGACATCGTCATCCCGCGTGATCAGCGCTGCCCGCCGAAGGACAAGGAACCGGATCTGAAAGTCGAAAAGCGCGCCGACGTGCAACGTTGCACGATGGGCGGCGGCTGCGACTTCACCATCAGGGTCACCAATGTCGGCGATGCGCCCTACCACGGCAAGATCGTGCTCGACGAAGTCACCCTGCCGACCGGCTCCACCCTCGGTTCAGGGCCGAACCCGCCCTGGGTCTGCGCGCCTGGAATCACCCCGATGATTTGCACCCATCCGGTGACCACGCTCAATCCGGGTGCCTCTGTCGACCTCAAGCTCGGCTTCAAGCCGGCCGCAGGCTGGCAAGGCAGCGTTTTGCGCAACTGCGCCACCTACAATTACGGCGCCAGCGGCAAGCCGCTTTTCGGCAGCCAGCTAAACGACCGCGGCTGTGCGTCGATCCCGGTCTGCCGCCGTGGCGATCGTGACCGCGACTGCCGGCCACCGGTGGAGAAGAAGGTCGACCTGATCCTGAAGAAGCGCGCCCGCACCGAATTCTGTTCGGCCGATGGCGTCTGCACCTTCGTGATCGACATCATCAACAATGGCAGCGTCCCCTACAATGGGCCGCTGACGGTCGTCGATAGCTATCCGGGCGGCGCGCCGGCATCCTCGACCTTCGGCCCGACGCCGCCATGGACGTGCGGACCGAACGGTTCCGGCAAGTTCCGCTGCGACAATCCCGGCATCGCGCTTATGCCGGGCGCCTCGACGCCGATCTTCGTCAGGGCGGTGATGCCGGCCAACTTCCGGCCCGATAGTGTCGAGAACTGCGCCGAGGTGAAGGCCATTCCCGGTGAGAACGACATCACCAACAACAGGGCCTGCGCCAAGGAACGCATCCGTCATCCGAATGGCGGGCAGCCGGCCATGCGCATCACCAAGGTGTGCAATGGCTCGCTGGCCGGTGCTGCGGTCGTTTCCTGCCGCATTACCGTCATCAGCCTCGGCGCCACAGCCCCGACCGGTCCGGTGCGGGTCAACGATGCCGCGACGCTGATAGCCGGCGGAGCGCCGGTCCAGATCCAGAGCGTCACCCCAGACGGCGCGGAATGGGCTTGCGGACCGGTTCCGGCCAATGCGCTGTCGTGCCAGATTCCCGGCGCCGTTATGACGCCTGGAACCAGCCGCCATTTCGACGTGACGGTTGCCGCGAACGGCGAATTCGAGAACTGCGCACGCGGCTCCTACGGCCCGGCTCCGGGAGACGATATCGTCTATCCGATCGGCCAGGCCTGCGCCAAGGGCGGCGGCGCCTCGACCATCCGCGTCGAGAAGACTGGCGACGCCGAGTGCAAGCCCGGCCAGCCCTGCTCGTTCAAGATCACCATCACGAACGATGGGACGAGCGCCTTCTCCGGTCCGGTTCGCATCGGCGATGCGATCGGCGTCGAAGGCCTCGGCCGGCTGGAAGGCGTTGCGATCACCTCGATCGATCCGCCCTTCGGCTGCTCGCAGGAGCCGGCAACCTTGCCTCTGTCCTGCATCGCCCAACTGACGCTCGGCGCCGGGGAAAGCCATGTGCACAATGTGACCGTGATCATTCCCGACGATGGCCGTCTGACCAATCTGCAGGGCACTGTCAACGGCCAGAACTGCGTCGGCGTGCTGTCTCCGAAGACGCCGGTGCAAGGCGGTGGCGACGTGTTGTCTCGTGGTGCCGCCAATGTGCAGGGCGATCGCGGCAAGGCCTATGCCTGCCATCCCTTCATCATCACGCATGAGGTGAAGAAGGAATGCTCGCAAGGCTTCGTCATGAACGACGCCGGCAACTGCGTCTGCCCGCCAGGCACGACCTTCCGTAACGGCCAATGCTCGTCCGGCGGAGGCACGGTCATCGTGCCGAAGCCAAAACCTTGCGTCCTGCTCAAAGGCCAGATCCGTACCGATGACGGACGCTGCGTCTGCCCGCGCGGGACCGAGCTGGAGAACGGCGCTTGCGTGGGCAACAAGCCGCAGCCCGAGCAATGCATCATTCGGGGTCAGATCCACAACGCCGCTGGCGATTGCGTCTGCCCGAGAGGTACGGAAGTCAGGGGCAATGCCTGCCGGCCAATCCAGCCAAAGCCCGAACAGTGCACCATTCGGGGCCAGATCCATAACGCCGCTGGCGATTGCATCTGCCCGAGGGGCACGGAAGTCAGGGGCAATGCCTGCCGGCCAATTCGGCCGCAGCCCAAGCAGTGCACGATCCGTGGTCAGATCCACGACGCCAACGGCGATTGCGTCTGCCCCCGGGGCACGGAACTGCAGGGCAATGCCTGCAGGCGCAAGAAGCCGGTTGTGGTGGAGTGCCCGATACCTGGCCAGATCCACAACAAGCGCGGCGCCTGCGTCTGTCCGCGTGGGACAGAGCTGCGCGACGGCGCCTGCCGCAAACCACGGCTGGAATGCGCACCGGGCGCGCGGCCGATCAATGGCCAGTGCCAGCCGATCATCAAGCGGCGCTGCCCTATCGGAACGGTCGGACGATATCCGGACTGCGTCCCGGTCCGCAGGAAATCGACGCTTGAGCCGAACCTGCTGCTGAATCCGAATGTTCCTCAGCAGGTCGTGCCAAGGCGCAAGCCGCAGCCGGAGCAATAGGATACGGCGCGGGAAATCCAGAACTTCAAACAGTGACCGTACTCGTCACCCAATACCCGCCGGAGCGATCCGGCGGGGTTTTTCTTCAGCGGGCAGATGAGAAGGCAGCGCAAACCTGAAGCCGCTGCATCGGCGGAAGGACAAACCGGCTTCCACTTTCCGGACTCATGGTCTAGGCAGTCGATACAGACAGAGGGTCCGCAAACCGGGGCGTACGGGAAGGCCGCATCATGAGCAAAAAAACCCTGATCGCGCCATCGGTGCTTGCTTCCGATTTCTCGAAGCTCGGCGACGAGGTCGAGGCGGTGACGGCCGCCGGCGCCGACTGGATCCACCTCGACGTCATGGACGGGCATTTCGTCCCGAACATCACGTTTGGGCCACCGGTGATCAAGGCGATCCGCAACCGCACCGAGGCGTTTTTCGACTGCCATCTGATGATCGCGCCGGCCGACCCCTATCTGGCCGCCTTCGCCGAGGCCGGCTGCGACGGCATCACGGTGCACGCCGAAGCCGGGCCACATCTCGACCGCTCGCTGCAGACGATCAAAAACCTTGGCAAGAAGGCCGGCGTGTCACTCAACCCGGCGACACCGGAAACGATGATCGAATACGTGCTCGACCGGCTTGATCTGGTCCTGATCATGACGGTCAATCCGGGGTTCGGCGGCCAGGCTTTCATTCCAGCGATCGTCGACAAGGTGAAGCGGGTGAAGGCGCTGATCGGCAACCGGCCGATCCGGATCGAGATCGACGGCGGCATTTCGCCTGAAACTGCGCCCCTTGTCACCGCGGCCGGCGCCAGCGTGCTGGTCGCCGGCGCGGCTATCTTCAAGGGCGGCAGCGTCGACGCCTACCGGGCAAACATCGAGGCAATCAGGGCAGCGGCGGACAAGGCGGCCGGCTGACCGCTGCCGTCCGGCCGGACCAGCCGCTCGGGGGGAAATATGAGCAACCATCTGTTCGATGCTTTCCGTGCCCGGATGCCCGCGCCCGAACGCCTTTTGATGGAGACAGAGGATGGGCGCTCGATCAGCTATGGCGAGACGCTGGCGCGCTCCGCTCAACTGGCGCATGCGCTGTCGCAGCTGGGCGTCGAAGCCGGCGACCGCGTCGCCGTTCAGGTCGAGAAGAGCCCGGAGGCCATTTTCCTTTATCTCGCCTGCCTGCGTGCCGGCGCGATCTTCCTGCCGCTCAATACCGCCTATACGCTGACCGAGCTCGACTATTTCTTCAGGGATGCCGAGCCGCGACTGGTCGTCTGCGACCCGGCGCGAGCGGGCGAGATCGGCGCTTTGGCGCAGACCTCGGGCGCTGCGGTCGCGACACTCGGCAGCAAGGGCGAGGGTTCGTTGACTGATCGAGCCTCTGAGGCGGCCGTGGACTTCCACGATGTGGCGCGCGGACCGGACGACCTTGCCGCGATCCTCTACACGTCCGGCACCACCGGCCGTTCGAAAGGCGCCATGCTCAGCCACGAAAACCTCGCCTCGAATGCGCGGGTGCTGGTCGACCTCTGGCGCTTCACTGCCGCAGACGTGCTGATTCACGCGCTGCCGGTTTTCCACACGCATGGCCTTTTCGTCGCCACCAATGTCGTCCTGATGGCCGGCGCCTCGATGCTGTTCGAAACCAAATTCGACCCGACCCGCATCGTCTCGCTACTGCCGCGCGCCACCGCGCTGATGGGCGTGCCGACCTTCTACGTCCGCCTGCTGCAGCAGGACGGTTTGAACCGGCAAGCGGCGAAAAACATCCGGGTGTTCATTTCCGGCTCGGCACCGCTTTTGGCCGAGACGCACAGAGCGTGGCGCGAGCGCACCGGCCACGCCATCCTCGAGCGCTACGGCATGACCGAGACCAACATGAACACGTCGAACCCGTACGAGGGCGAGCGGCGTGCCGGCACGGTCGGCTTCCCTTTGCCCGGCGTCTGCCTGCGCATCTCCGATCCCGATGGCGGCGAAACACTTGCCCGGGGCGAGGTCGGCATGATCGAGGTCAAGGGCCCGAACGTCTTTTGCGGCTACTGGCGCATGCCGGAAAAGACCAGGGCGGAATTCCGCGACGACGGCTACTTCATCACCGGCGATCTCGGGCTGATCGATGCCGACGGCTATGTCCACATCGTCGGCCGCGGCAAGGACCTGATCATTTCCGGCGGCTACAATATCTACCCGAAGGAAGTGGAGAGCGAGATCGACGCTCTTGCCGGTGTTGCCGAAAGCGCTGTCATCGGCGTTGTCCATCCGGATTTCGGCGAGGGTGTCACGGCGATCGTGGTGAGGGCGCCGGGCTCGACGATCAGCGCCGCCGCGATCATCGAGGCCATCGCTGGGCACCTCGCCAGGTACAAGCATCCGAAACAGGTGATCTTCGTCGACGAACTGCCGCGCAACACGATGGGCAAGGTGCAGAAGAACCTGCTGCGCGAAGCCTACAAAGACCTCTATACGTCCAAAGCCGGCTAACCCTAACAAGCAGGGCTGGCTGCAAAAACCCTGGCGCCGTCGATCCAGACGCTTTTCATGTCCAGATCGTCCGACAACGAAACGATGTTGGCGGCGGTTCCCCTGGCGAAGCGCCCGAGCCGGTGCGACTGGCCGATCGCCTGCGCCGGATAGAGCGAGGCCATGCGCAAGGCTTCGTCGAGGTCGAGACCGACCACGCGATGCACGAAGCGCACCGCGGAAATCATGTCGAGATCCGCGCCCGCCAGCGTGCCGTCGGCAAGTGTCAGCCTGCCATCCTTGCGGTGGATGGTGCGACCGTTCAGCGTGAACGAGGTCATGTCGGTGCCGATCGTCGCCATGGCGTCGGTGACGAGCAGGATCTTGCCCGGCCCCTGCTTGGCGCGCAAGGCGATGGCCATGGTGGCCGGATCGACATGGATACCGTCGGCGATGATGCCGGCATAGAATGTGCCGGTATCGATTGCCGCGCCCGCCAGCCCCGGCTCGCGATTGCCGATCTGGCTCATCGCGTTGAAAAGATGGGTGACCACCGTTGCGCCGGCCTCGGAAAAGGTGCGGGCCGTGGCATAGTCGGTATCGGAATGGCCGATGCTGACGATGACGCCGGCATTGCTGAGCGCCGATACCTGGTCGGGCTCGACGGATTCGGGCGCCACCGTAGTCAGCAGCACCGGCAGGTTTTTCCGCGTCGCGATCAGCATCGCCTGGTCGGGATCTAGCATCGGCCGGATCAAGGCCGGGTCATGTGCGCCCTTGCGGGCGATCGACAGATGCGGGCCTTCGAGATGCAGGCCTAGGAAGCCCGGCACCTTCCGTTGTGCGGCCTCTGCTCCGGCGGCAACCGCCGCGGCGGTGATCTCGGACGTGTCGGTGATCAGCGTCGGCAATAGCGCCGTCGTGCCGAAGGGCGCGTGCGCCCGGCAGATGGTCTCGATCGAGGGGACGTCGGGATGGTCGTTGAGCATGACGCCGCCACCGCCATTGACCTGCAAATCCACGAAACCCGGAACCAGCATACCGCCGCCGGTCTCGATAGGCGCAACACCGGATGGGACGGCGCCGGCGGCAACGATGGCCTCGACGAGGCCGTCGCGCACGACAAGCGCCGCATTGTCGTGCCAGTCATCGCCATCGAATATCCGGGCGCCGGTCAGCGCAAAGCGATCGCTCATAGCGTTTCCGTCACCTTGCGCAGATTGGGCGGCGTGTCTGGGTCGAGGCCGCGATGGCGGGCAAAAGCCTCGACGAAACCATAGAACGACACGATCAGTGTCAGCGGGTCGGTCAGCGGATGACCGGTGGCGACATGCGGCAGAGGCTGCGCCTTCTTTGCCTTGTCCGAAGTCACAAAGACAGCGGCGCCCTTGCCGGCCAGGCTGTCGGCGGCCTCGGCGACGGATGGTTCGGACGCATCGCGGGCAGCCAGCGCCAGCACTGGGAAGCCGGGACCGACTAGCGCCAGCGGGCCGTGCATGACTTCGGCGGCACTATAGGCTTCCGCATGCATGGCGCAGGTTTCCTTGAATTTCAGCGCCGCCTCGTTGGCGATCGCCGCCGACGGGCCCCGGCCAAGGATGAACAGCGAGTTCGGCGTCTCGAGTGCCCCGGCCAGTGCCATCCAGTCGCAAGCGATCGCCTTCCGAAAATGCTCCGGCAAGCGGGCAAGTGCTGCCAGAAGTTTGTCGTCGCCGGTGCAATGCGCCATCAGAGCGAGCCCTGCGACCGCCGAATTGACGAAGGTCTTCGTCGCTGCGACGCTGCGCTCCGGTCCGGCAAGGATGTCGATCGCGTAGTCCGAAGCCCGCGCGAGCGGCGAATCGGCGGTGTTGGTGATGGCGACGGTCAGCGAACCGCCGGCCCGCGCCGCTCGCGCCATCGCAACGATGTCCGGGCTCTTGCCCGACTGCGAGATCGCCAGGCAGGCCGAGCCGCCCAGCTTCAGCTTGGCGCCATAGATCGAGGCGATCGACGGGCCGACCGATGCGACCGCCAGCCCGGCGGTCAGCTCCACGGCATATTTCATGAAGGTCGCGGCATGGTCGGACGAGCCGCGCGCCACTGTGACGATGAAATTCGGATCGCGCTCGCGAATGCCGCGCCCGGCTTCCGTCAGCACCGCGGCCGAGCCGTCGAGCAGGCGGGCGGTGGCCTCGGGGATCTCCTCGATCTCGCGCCGCATATGGGTCATTGTTGCGGTCATGGCCTGCCCTCTTCGCCCGGCCCGCTCAGCCGGAGTTCGGCGACAAAATCATAAGCGTCGCCCCTGTAGATGGAGCGGGTGAACTCGATCACCTTGCCGCTCGCCAGATAGGAGATACGCTCGATGTGCAGGCCGGCAATGCCCGGCGGCACTTCCAGCAGATGCGCGTCGCCATCGCCGAGATTGGTGGCGGAAATGCGCTGCACCGCCCGCACCGGCCTGTTGCCGGTCTTTTCCAGCGCCGCGTAGAGCGACGAACCGATCGCCGCCGGATCGGGCAGCACGCTTGTCGATAGTGAGGCGCGCTCGATCGCCAGCGGCGTGTCGTTGGCAATGCGCAGGCGCGCGACGCGCGCCACCAATTCGTTCGACGCCAGGCCGAGCACCATCATCTCGTCGGGCGATGGCGGATAGAGGCCGCGGTCGAGCCAGGCCGAACGCACCGCCATGCCGCGCCGTGCCATGTCCTCGGTAAACGAGGTCAGCATCGACAGGGACTGCTCGACGCGCTCCATGCGCGGCGCAACGAAGGTGCCGGAACCATGACGCTGGACGAGGATGCCGCCCTTGACCAGGTCCTGCACCGCCTTGCGCACGGTGACGCGCGAAATATCGGCCTTGCTGGCGATGTCGCGCTCGGAAGGCAGCGCATCGCCCGGTCCGATCAGCCCGCGTTTGACGGCGTCCTCGATGCTTTTCCTCAGCTGCAGATAGAGTGGCGCGCCACTCTGCGACGATTGTCTCAGCGCCGCGAAAATCTGGTCGGCGGCGTCGCTCATCGCGCCGCCTCCGCCGCCTTCGTAAAAATCCGAACCGCCATCTGAACCGCGCCGCCCAGCGCGTCGTCGAGCGGCGGCTTCAGCAGCGCCCGGTAGCGCGCCGACAGGCGCGGCGCGTAAAGCGGCGCCAGGCCGCCGAGCAGGCAAAGCGGATCGTCGCCACCAAGGTCGAGCACGCCAAGTGCTGCCTCGACATCGGCCACCGCCTTGTCGAGGATCCAGATAGCGACGACGTCGCCTTTTTCGGCATGTTCGAACACCTTGGGTGCGAAGCCGCCGAAATCGCCGGGCTTGGCATTGGTGGTGAATTCGACCACATCCTCGGGATTGTTGCGGAAGATGGCGAGCATGGCCTGCGTCAGTGGCGATCCTTCGCGGATGCCGTCATAGGCGAGCAGCGTCTGCTCGAGCAGGTCGCGGCCGATGCGGGCGCCGCTGCCCTGGTCGCCGACCTGGAACCCCCAGCCGCCGATGGCACGCGATCGGCCGTTCTTGCGCGCCATATAGGCGGTGCCGGTGCCGAGTATGGCCATGGCGCCGTCACCAGAGCCGACCGCGCCTTCCAGCGCGATCTCGGCGTCGGTCTCGACACGGCTGATGCGGAACGGCAAGATCGCTTCGAGCTGCTGCCTGTAGGTGCCGACATTGGCGCCGGCTAGGCCGAGAATGGCCGGAGTTTGCGGGATCAGTCCGGGATCTCTGCCCGCGGCGACAAAGGCCTGCTGCGCCGCGTCGACGATGTTGGCCCTGGCGCCGGTGAGATCGGTTCGGATGTTGGCGGCGCCGCTTTTGGCGCGGCCGAGGACGCTGCCATCGGCCGTCGCAAGGGCCGCCCTGCAGCTGGTGCCGCCGCCATCGATGCCGAGCACGAATTTCACGCGATTTCTCCTCCAGACGGATAATACCAATAAAATACCAATAGCCAAGGATTAATTTCCGTTTCAAAAAAGTTAAGGCGTAGTTTGTTGGAAAATCAGCTGATTTCGTCCGCAAGCCTGCGCCACCGCAAGGATTTGATTAATGCGTGTGGACAAGTGGTATTTTTTTGGTATGGTTTTCTCGATTGGAGGAAAGCGGATGGCCGAAACGCGCACCGAAGCGCTTCACCACAATGCCGAGGGACTGGATATCCAGGCCCCGGAAGCCGTCCTTTCCTCTTTGGCCAACGCGCAGATCGAGGCCGCCAAGGCCGTTCACGGCGCCATTCCTGCCATTGCCGCGGCAGCCGAAATCATCGCAAGCAGACTGAAAAGCGGCGGCAAGCTCGCCTATGCGGCCGCCGGCAGCTCGGGCCTGATGGCATTGGCCGATGCGCTGGAGCTGCCGGGCACTTTCGGCATCCAGCGCGACCGTATCGCCATCCTGATCGCTGGCGGCGACGAAGCTTTCAAGACACTGGCCGGCGGGCCGGAGGATGACACTGACGAAGCTTCGGCAGCGGTCGCCGCCGCCGGCGTTGGCAAGGGCGACTGCCTGATCGCCGTCTCGGCCAGCGGCTCGACGCCTTATGCTGTCAGGGCGATCGAGGATGCCAGGCGCCGCGGCGCGGCGACCATTGCTGTCGCCAACAACGGGGATGCGCTGCTGCTGCGGCTGGCCGACATCGCCATCCTGCTCGAAACGCCGCCCGAGCTGATTGCCGGCTCGACGCGCATGGGCGCCGGCACCGCCCAGAAGATCGCACTCAACATGCTGTCGACGCTGGCAGCCATCCATCTCGGCCATGTCCATGATGGCTACATGGTCAACCTCACGGCCGACAACATCAAGCTGCGCGACCGCGCCGCACGCATCGTTGCCGCCGTCAGCGGGCGCGACAAGGACGAGGCGGCGCGCCTGCTCGATAAGAGCGGCGGCGTCGTCAAGACCGCTATTCTGCTCGCCGCCGGCGCCGCCAGCGCCGATGCGGCCGAGAAGATACTGGAAGGGACCGGCCACAAGCTGCGGCCAGCCCTTTCCGCGATCGAGGGGAGCAAGGGGCGCAATGCCTCCGTTCTCATCAAAACCGAACCTGAAAAAGGTCAACAGGGAGACTGAGCATGACAACGAAGCTACTGACGGCACTTCTTCTCGGCACCAGCATTCTCGGCACCGCCGGGGTGGCTTATGCCGACGACGTAACGCTCAACATCGAAAGCTGGCGCGGCGACGACCTTGCCATCTGGAAGGACAAGCTGATCCCGGCTTTCGAGGCCAAGAACCCCGGCATCAAGGTGGTGTTCGCACCGTCGGCGCCGACCGAATATGACGCCGCCCTCGGCGCCAAGCTCGCCGCCGGCTCGGCCGGCGACCTGATCACCTGCCGCCCGTTCGACAAATCGCTGGAACTCTTCAAGAAGGGCAATCTCGCCGATATCTCGACGCTGCCCGGCATGGAGAACTTCTCCGATGTTGCCAAGGCCGCCTGGCAGACCGACGACGGCAAGTCGAGCTTCTGCGTGCCGATGGCCTCGGTCATCCATGGCTTCATCTACAACAAGGACGCCTTCGACAAGCTCGGCATCAAGGTGCCGACGACCAATGAGGAGTTCTACGCTGCGCTCGACAAGATCAAGGCCGACGGCACCTACATCCCGATGGCGATGGGCACCAAGGATCTCTGGGAAGCCGCGACCATGGGCTACCAGAACATCGGCCCGAATTACTGGAAGGGCGAGGAAGGCCGCCTGGCGCTGATCAAGGGCGAGCAGAAGCTGACCGATCCGCAGTGGGTCGAGCCCTACAAGGAACTGGCCAAGTGGAAGGACTATCTCGGCGACGGCTTCGAGGCGCAGACCTATCCGGACAGCCAGAACCTGTTCACGCTCGGCCGCGCCGCCATCTACCCGGCCGGCTCGTGGGAAATTGGCCTGTTCAACACGCAGGCGCAATTCAAGATGGGCGCCTTCCCGCCGCCGGTGCAGAAGGCCGGCGACACCTGCTACATCTCCGACCACACCGATATCGGCATGGGCCTCAATGCGGCCTCGAAGAACGCGGATGCGGCCAAGACCTTCCTGTCCTGGGTGGCCTCGCCGGATTTCGCTACCATCTACGCCAACGCGCTGCCCGGCTTCTTCAGCCTGAACAACACGCCGGTGAAGATGGAAGACCCGCTGGCCCAGGAATTCGTCTCTTGGCGCGGCAAGTGCAAGTCGACGATCCGCTCGACCTACCAGATCCTGTCGCGCGGCACGCCGAACCTCGAAAACGAGACGTGGGTTGAATCGGCCAACGTCATCAACGGCACCGACACGCCGGAAGCTGCCGCCAAGAAGCTGCAGGACGGCCTCGACAGCTGGTACAAGCCGGCGAAGTAAGGCGCGGCGAAGCGATATCTCCCCCCTCGAAGGGGAGATGTCGCCAAAGGCGACAGAGGAGGTCGGTCGAGGCAGGCGGCAGCTTGATCGTTGCTGGAAAGCACGGTCGAACGACGATGGCGCGCTGCCTCGGCCGACCCCACCCGCCCCGCGGCGCGAGGCACCCACCCCGCCAGGGGGAGGGGGGCGCCGGGGCGTTTGACGGCAAAAGCAAGACCAGATAGG
>NZ_JAMYNH010000038.1:0-36156 GCF_040318975.1 Mesorhizobium sp. M0983
TTCAGGACCGAGTTCCGTTCCGGGCCAAGCTGCCCCTCGATGAACGCGACGAGACGCCCCTGCTGCGCCCTGGTGAGGCAATCGAAATTCGGCGCGAGTGACTCGGTCACGCCGGGATACATCAGCGCGGCAAAGGGATTATCGACGTCATATCTGATCAATCTGTTCCAGATGGCCTGAACCCGCCTAGCGATCCCGCGCCTTATTTCAGCGAGCGGAGTTTGCTGGACGGCAGTTTGCAGCTCACGGCTCGACAACGCCAAGCTCAGCACATCGATCGGCCTGAGCCTGTCGGCAATGTTACTGAGCGCGTCCTGTGGGAGAGAAAGGAGACTGCTGGTGTGCTGCCTGCGACGAGAGGAGGAAGCGCCGCTCGGCGCTTGCGGCTCAAAGTGCGTCTGCTCTACCACAGAAGTGGATGATTGGCCCGGTCCTTCAACTTCAAGAACCGGCTCGGCTGGAGAATCGTTTGTGATGTCAGCTTCCAAGGCGATAGGCATGGGCGCCTTACCTCGCACGTCAAAATCCCTCATGATTTCTCTCACCTTTCGTTTGTGACCGGCGCAAGCCGGATGTGCCGGATGGTCTTCATCCGAGATCACCCAGCAAATGACGGGCCACTTGAACGATCTCTTGAATGGACCGCGTTTGGCGCTGACGCGCATTGCCTCACATTGATTATTGCCGAGTGGGCAACAGCGCTGCCAGGGCGCAAGCCCGATCCTCCGGCTCGGCAAAACCGTTCGCAAAGACATTCAGGCGCGGTCTTAGCTCGGCCGCAAGCGGCGACTCGCCTCCCGTGAGGGCTCGAAAGGCCCGGACGCGATCTGCAGGGTCATCGATCCTCTCGGCAACTGAGACGAGACGCTCCTGGAGCTCCAGGGTGCGTGTTTCAGATGATATGGGGCGAGCGGCGAGGGTGTGGCATCCTTCGGCGCTTCAAGCATCCAGCAGAAGAGCGTCCCCATGTCGCAATCTTTTGACGCGAGCCGGTCCCTTACCGCTCTTGAACAGGATAACACGATCGTCGCCGTCATCGAAATGAGCAAGGCGAAGTGGCTGGTCGCCGCGCTGGTTCCGGGCTTCAAGCGCCAGCCGCTCAAGAAGCTCGATGCCGATGCGCCAGCTCTGTTGAAACTACTGCAGCGCTGGCGCGACGAAGCCGGCCAGGCCGGGCACCCCATCAAGCGTATCGCCATCGCCTATGAGGCGGCTGGCGACGGCTTCTGGTTGGCGCGCTGGCTGCGGGTTCAAGCCATCGAGGCCTACACCATCCACCCCGCCAGTGTTGCGGTGTCGCGCGAGCACCGCCACGCCAAGACCGATCGCCTCGACACCGAGCTGTTGATGCGTGCCTTTCTTGGCTGGCTGCGCGGCGAAAAGCGCCATTGCACCATGGCGGCGATCCCGACCATGGAAGAGGAGGACTCGCGGCGACCGAGCCGCGAGCGCGAGCGCCTGGTCGGCGAGCAGACGCGGCTCGTCAACCGCATCAAGGCGATCCTCGCCCGCTTCGGCATCCGCCACTTGCGGCTGAGCCTACGCCAGGCTGCGGCCAGGCTCGCGGCCATCCGCACGGCTGAGGGGACGGCGCTGGCGCATAACACCCGCGCCGAGTCTGCCGCGCGACCTCCGCGCCTGCTCATGGCGAGCTCGCCTCGGAATCCATCGTGGGAGCTTTCGATCGAGCCGTTCTCGTGCGCGACGCCCTTGTTGTTGCGCGTCGCCGTCATGCGATAATGGCCGCACAGTTCCTCGTAGCGATGCGTCAGATCGACCTTGGCGTCGGCATCAAGGTTACGGAAGGCGGCCGACAAGCTGTCGCTGCGATGATAGAGCGGCGAACCGCCGACCGACCACAGCGCGTTCTGCAGGCCCTCTGCCAGAGCGACGAAGCTTTCGCCGCCAAGGATGACATGGGCGTGCTCGAAGCCCGACCAGACCAGCCGGAAGTGATAGAGCAAATGGTCGAGCGGCTGGCCGGCGATCGTCACGCCGAGGCTGCCCATGTCGGCAAAATCCGACAGTCCGAGCCGACCGGGTTCGTGCGTCTGACGGAAGATCACTTCCTGCTCCTGACCGTGAACAGCCCACCATGATCGGATACGCCGCTCAAGCGTGCGGCGAATACCTTCGGACAGTTCCGGATGACGCCGCAGCATCTCGTTGTAAACGGCGACCGCACGGATGCCGGGAGCGGCCTTGAGGAGCGGAACAACCTCAGCATCGAAGATATGCTCAAGAGGATCGGGGCGACGCCGGTCGCGCGGCGGCCTGCTCTGCGATGGAAGACGCACTTCCTTCTCAATGCGGTAAGCTGTCGCCCGGCTGATCGACGCTTTGGCGGTGGAGACCTCAATGGAATTGTTTTGTCGGTACTTCATAAAAAGGGCTTGTCACGTTGTGTGACACTGGTCGGAGGAATGCGGCTGCGGCAGAATTTAGGCGAGCGAACCAGCCACGGCCTTCCATTCGGCCATGGCTTTGAGGCGGTGGAGGTGGATCTGAAATGCGGATCGCTTAGATTTGGGCGGAACAAAGAGATTTCTGAGGGTTGAGAAGATCGAGATGAAGCGCTGAAGGCCTCCCGGCGATCGAAAGCCCTGCATCATCCGCTCTCGTTTTCGCAGCGGCACATGGGAATTCTCGGCCCGGTTGTTCAAGCCTTTATGGGAACGGTGTTCGACGTTCGGCATGATCTGGCGCTTTGCCGCTCCATAAGAACGTAGCTGGTCGGTGATCATCCGTTTTGGCGCCAGCCCCTGTTTCTTCAACAGCCGTGTCAGCGATCGCTTGGCAGCCTTTGTGTTGCGGCGGTTCTGAACGGGGGTTGTCACATAAACCAAGTGTCAGGAGACTTGCGGCATAGACGCGATGGCATGAACACGCCTGCCGTCAGCTACAAGCGCCATCGTTTCCCGCCCCAGATTATCGCGCACGCGGTCTGGCTCTATTTCCGGTTTCCATTGAGCCTGCGCCTGGTCGAAGAATTGCTGCTGGAGCGTGGGATGGTTGTCTCCTACGAGACGATCCGCCGCTGGGCAAAGAAGTTTGGGCCAGACTACGCCCGCCGACTGCGACGCAAGCAGGCGCGCCGCGATGATATCTGGCACCTAGATGAAGTCCTCGTCATCATCGCCGGCCGCAAGCACTGGCTGTGGCGGGCTGTCGATCAGGACGGATATGTGCTCGACGAGATCGTTCAGGACCGCCGCAACACAAAGGCTGCCAAGCGATCGCTGACACGGCTGTTCGAAGAAACAGGGGCTGGCGCCAAAACGGATGATCACCGACCAGCTACGTTCTTATGGAGCGGCAAAGCGCCAGATCATGCCGAACGTCGAACACCGTTCCCATAAAGGCTTGAACAACCGGGCCGAGAATTCCCATGTGCCGCTGCGAAAACGAGAGCGGACGATGCAGGGCTTTCGATCGCCGGGAGGCCTTCAGCGCTTCATCTCGATCTTCTCAACCCTCAGAAATCTCTTTGTTCCGCCCAAATCTAAGCGATCCGCATTTCAGATCCACCTCCACCGCCTTAAAGCCATGGCCGAATGAAAGGCCGTGGCTGGTTCGCTCGCCTAAATTCTGCCGCAGCCGCATTCCTCCGACCAGTGTCACACAACGTGACAAGCCCCTGCAATGACCTGTTCACGCCGGGTTTTACGGGCGCGCCGCCTGCACGTCTTTGACAGTCACCGCATCGGTGTAGTTGTTGCCCAAGTTGGTACGGATGTAATTGACCACGGCCGCCACCTGCTCGTCGTCGAGATAGGAGCCGAGTGGCGGCATCGCCCTCTGACCGTTGACCACCATAAAGACCGGGTAAGCGCCCCCTTCGAGCTTCTCGTTCTTGGCGAGCGCCGGATAATTGCCTGCACCGACCGCGCCGACGGCTTGCGGCATGTGGCAACCCCGGCAGATCGCCGCGTAAATGCCGGCGCCATCTCTAGCCTGGATCTTCGAGGCATCGCCAAAACCGGTCGAGTCGGACGATTGCCCAAAAACAGGAAACGCAGCGAGAGCCGCAACGGCAGCGGCGGCGGCGAAAGAAGTGATCCGGTTCATGTCCAAAAGCCTCCAGATTGCGATCAGGGCGAGCCGGCTTGCGGCGGGCCGTCAGCCGCTGACCACGCGTTGGTGAAGACGCCCGATCGCATCTAGCGAAGACAGGATCGCTCCTTCCATCCAGGCCGGCATGTAGGAGATGTGCTCGCCGGCCATGGCGATGCGCCCGTCGATCGAGCTTGCCGCATGGTAGTGGTCCTTGCGCTTCTCCTCGGTCCACTCGCCAGAGCAGCCGAGCGTCCATGGCACGCGGTGCCAGCCGACGGCAACGCCGTTGTCGAACTCGTCCTTGTATTGCGGATGGATCTGAGCCCCGAACTCCAGCGCCTTCTGGATGCGCTCTTCCGGCGACAGCGACGTGAACTCGTAAGCCCAGGCGTCGAATGAATAGGCGCCGAGCAGCACGCCCTTGCCCGGGCTGTGATAGTCGGTGCTGGGATAGGAGATCAGCGTGTTGGGCAGGTCGGTGTAGGTGATGCCGCCGTAGATGTGTTCGTCTTCTTCCCAGAAGCGGCGCTTGAACTGCAATCCCACTTTGATCGCCGCACCGTAAGGCAGGTTGTCAATCGCCGCCTTCATTTCGGTCGACACCTTGGTCTTGATCTGGCTGAGCACGGAGAAGGGCACGGTGCAGATGCACCAGTCAGCGGTGGCGGTCTGCACCTCGCCGCCCTTTCGCGCATCCTCGTAGCGGACGGTGACGCTTTTGTCGTCCTGGTCGATCTCTGTGACTTTCCCGTTGTATTTGGTAAGGCTGGCGACTTCCCTCTCGAACGCCCTGGCTATCATGTCCATGCCGCCGACCGGCTGCAGCATCGTGGTCTGGTAGTCGTAAAGACTGCCGATGCTAAGGCTGCTCCACAGGCCGGATTGCACGATGTCGGAGAGCCCTATCGGCTGCGATGGCTTGGCCAGCGGCATCTGGCCGCCGCCCGGTTCAATATCAAAGCCTCGCCGCTCGCTGCTGTGAGTGCCAGCGACGTAAGCGTAGTTTTCGTCAAGCGCGCCCCAGCTCTGCAACGCTTCCAGCAGCTTCTCCCGGTCCTCCGTCGAGACCGCCTGGTCGAGTCCACCCTGCTTCGTCACCTTGGAAAGCAGCTCGGCGACATGGCCGTTGAAATCCGCGCTGACATGGCGGTAGCGCTGCGGCTTGCCTTCGAACGCCTTGACCGAATGCAAGTAGGCGTTGTAGTTCACCTGCACGAACGCCTCGAGTTTGACGCCGAGCCGCTTGCAGTAATCCAGCACGGCATGGTGATGGTAAGGGATACGCCACGGGCCGGGATTGATATAAAGACCCTCGTCGAACTTGCATTCCTGCTCGAAGCCGCCGAGCTCGGTGTAATTGTCGCCGCCGCGCAGCGACCAGCAGCGACCGCCGGCTTTTTCCCTGTACTCCAGAACCTGCACCTTGTAGCCGACCTTGCTGAGCTCGTACGCAGCGACCATGCCGGCAAGTCCGCCGCCGAGTACGAGAACGGAAGCCCCTTTCGGATCGCCGTCCAGCTTGATCGGACCCTTGTAGGGCGACTCCTGCGCGAAGCCCAGGGTCGTCATGGCCTGATACATGGCCTCACTGCCGGCAAGCGCGCCGATCATGGTCAGGAGATCGCGGCGGCTGAGTTGGGGAGGAAGCATCGGAACTACTCTTTCAGGGGATCGCAAGGACGAGAATAACCGGGCGGGGGCAGCGGGTCACCGAGTTGACCGGCCTCAGACGATTGTCGACCAGCTTGCCCGACCGCCGGGGTCGCTGTTAGCGATCATCCATCGATCGCGCGACGCCGAGCGCCGGATTTGCAAGAGTGGTTGCCATGCTACGGCGGCGCTCCAGGTCGAAAGGAATGAAAATGGGACAAGAGTATGCCCGTGAGAAATTCGTGACCGCCATGTCCAGCCTGGTGTCGCCCGGCGACATCCGCAAACGGCTGGAAGGCGCGTACATGTCATTCCACCCCGTCCAAGCCAAGGACGTTAAAGGTCCTGAGATGGCAACGCAGTACAAGGTCTTCATGTCGCGGCTTACCACTGTGAAGGCAAGCAATCCGCAGCAGGGTCCCATCTGCATGCCACGCTCGATCAGATGACCGAGGAAGAGGCCGGAGATTGCCGAACTGATCTAGAATTTGACCTACGATCTACTGACGTCAGCCACTGCCCCGCTTGCAGATGACCGGAGTCGCATCCTACCTCTTGCGCATCCTCCCGCAGGTGGTCGATAGCGTTGCCGTCTGGCAAGTTGAGTTCGAGCAGGACAAGCTCGTAGGCTGCCACAGCTCCAGCTGCGTAATCCTGCGCTGTCGACAGGGTCATGGCCCAGTCGACCGCGTGGCCACCCGCCGCACATGTTCCCGCACAGCCTTGTCGTCTTCATTGAGCAGTATTAGTCATCAGGTGTGCCGAGCTTCCAGTTCTGGGGCAAGACCCTTCCTTTATCGACAGAACCTGACACCACGCTGAACCGCCGTCGCGCAAAATCGCCGGAAGCTTCAGGTTACCGTCAGCTTCGGCTGCCACGGTTATTGGAACAACCCCAATAGAGGCCCTTATGCAGACCGTCCCGAGCTCAGCACTTTTTCTAAACGTGACCGCCGTCGGCGCTGCACTGGCCGGCGGGAAATGCGACGTGCCGATCGCCGAATGCAGCCCCGCGAAGCGCTACAGACGCCCCGTCATCGTCCGCGCAACGATGTCTTGGCGCAACAGGGAAAAAGGAACTTGCAGATTACAGGTCTCATCCGAACGCGACTGGATTTTCAGCATAATGTCAAAATACGACAATTGATGCGAGGGCTTCGGCATCACGGAAAAGCTCACAGAGATCGCGATTAGTCAGAGCACTAGGTGCCGCGGGCAATCTAATGTTTCCCAGAATCTCTACAATCAACTTTTGTGTCGAGGAGGAAAGTATGTGGTATAAGACGGCGATGATGGTCGCGCTGGCCACAATCTGCACAGGCTGCATGACGGTGGAAGACCGCCGTGCCGCCGACGAGGCGGAATGCCGGTCCTACGGCTTCGTCGGGAACGATGCCTTCGCCGAATGTCTGCAGCGCATCGAGCTCGCGCGCCGCGCGGACCTGAGAAGCGCGTGCGCTTTCGATCCTTGGGACCGGCCGGTGATCTATCCTCCGGTCATCATCCGGCCACGGCCCTGTTTTGAAGATTGGTAGATTCATGTCGTTTATGCAGCCTGTCAGGATGTTCCTCACGACGCGACCGGGCACTCGACAGGATCAAAGGCGTGTGCGGCGAGAGCTGGTCCGCGATGAAGCTGGGGATCTCGGCTTCGTCGCGACAGGTTTTGGCAGCAGTCGTCATTCCGACCACCGCACGCCGGTTTCGATCATCTCGTAATCCCGCATACCGATCCGATCGACCTGTCGTTGATCGAGCTTACCTTCTCCACCGCAACCGGGGCACGGACGGTCATGCCAGTCGCGCTCGCCCTCGCAGACGAGGCACTCGACTCGCAGGTCAGTTTGCTCGGCATAGCGCTGCTCCATCTTGCGGTCGCCCTGGCATGAAGCTGGCGACGAACTCGGCCTTCTCGGGTTTGGGCCGTAGCTGTGCTTGTCGAACTTGGTGTGGTGCTTGCCGCAGAGCCAAATCAGGTTCTCGGGGTGATTATTCTTCGTCGACATCATCGGGACGATGTGGGCGGCCCTCGCAGGAATTGGCGTGACCGTTGCAGATGGCGCATTCGCTGCCTACCTCTCTGGAGCTCCCGCTTGATTCCGTCAGGTACCGGCGGCCGCCGTCCTTCGAGGGCCAAGGTAGTTTTGGCCAGTCATTGAAACCTTCGAGCCCAGTCCGATCGAAGTAAATCTGGCCGGCATCCTTGCGGGCCTTCAGCTTGCGGCTGGAGTCGTGCTTCGGCGCATAGCTCGTGAGCCACGAAGCAGCCGGGGAGACATCCCAACCAGCGACGCTGCTTGAAGATCGTTGAGCTCATTCTTTTCAGGACCAGTCGTGGAGATTTCGCAGACTTCATGAAAGATGAGAGAGAGGCCCTCTCTGCACGCGGCGTCGACAGTGCGGCCTGTCACATGGTTTGGTGTCCTCCTGTCCGAGGACAAAGGACAGAAGCGATTGCTATGATGAAAAGCCGGGATGTTGTCGTTCTGCTCAAGTTTGTGAGCTTGGAGGACGACGAGCAAAATATCGGTCATCAGCCTGCGCGACAAGCGGCTCGTGGGGGGAGAGGAATCTTATTCCGTGCGCGGCCTTGAGGCGGCGCTCGGGATCAGCAAGACCGAAGTCAGCGCCTCAATCAAGCGCAGTCTCGCATCGGGTATCGCGATCAAGGACAGGAAGACCGGTCGACCCAAGCCGAACCGGCGACAGCTGCGCGAATTCATCGTTCATGGCCTGAAATTCGTCTTTCCTGCAAAGCCGGGCACAATGCAGCGCGGTCTGCCCACGGCCTTTGCGGCACCTGTTCTTCGCAATTCCCTGCAAAGCGCCGGCAGCCTCATCAGCGTCTGGCCTTATGCTCGCGGTCAGGAAATGGGCCAGTCGATCGAACCGCTCTTCAAAAGCGTGCCGGAAGCTGCCGAGAAGGACGAGCGTCTCTACGCCTATCTCGCGCTCATCCACGCCGTTCGTCTTGGCAATCAGCGCGAGGCCAATGTAGCCGCCAACTTGCTGGCAGAGAGGTTGGGATGACGGTCTAGGGCCAGCTGAAGGAAATGCTGAAGACGGTCGCCGTGGCGCTCGGCGACGAGCTTCGGCGCGCCTGGTCTTTGTCGGCGGCTGCACGACAGTGCTCTATATAAACGATCCCATCACAAGGGGTCAGGGCGACCGACGACGTCGACCTGATCGCTGATCTTGCCGGTTTCACAGAATGGGCGGAACTAATGAATCGGCTGCGCGAGCGCGGCTTTTCCGAGTCGCCGGACGACAATGTCATCTGCCGCATGAAACTTGGCGACCTCAAGGTCGACTTCATGCCGGACAACGCGGCTATCCTCGGCTTCAGCAATCGCTGGTACGCCAAGGGGATTGAGACGGCGGTCCCAGCGGCATTGGAGGAAATCCTCGTGATCCGACGCCTCACGCCTCCTTTATTTGTCGCAACCAAACTGGAGGCGTACCGCGGGCGCGGTGAAGCCGATCTCATCGGTAGCAGGGATGCCGAGGACATTCTCCTGCTCGTCGATGGGCGTGAGGAGCTCGTCGAGGAAAATCGCCGAGGCCGAACCTGAGATCCGAACCTATCTCGCAGAGCAAATTGCCGAAATGCTTGCCGACCCGAACTTCAAGCATTTCCTGGAAGGAAACATTCGCGGACCGGCGGGCCGCGCCGACATTGTTTACGATCGCCTGGTCGCGATAAGCCACTTGGGCGCGCTGACATAGCCCTCGAAATCCACAGTCAGCAGGGGAGCGGAACGGCCGACAACCGCGACCATGCCGGCATTGGCATCCGCGGCGGTTTTGCGATTTCATTGTGGGCGGATGCGTGATTCTGGCGAGGCGAATCCAGGGGACGGCGGTGTCCAGGCGGCACTGTAATGTTAACTGATGGGTGACGGATATCTGCGATCGGATGATCATGTTGAAGGTTCGTGATCCGCTCTACCGCCGCCACCGACTTCCGGCTGAGATCCATCGCCCATGCGGTGTGGCTGTACTTCCGCTTTCCGCTCAGCCTGCGCATGGTCGAGGACATGTTGGCGGCCCGTGGCATCATCGTCACCCATCAGACGATAAGAACCTGGGCGGAGAAGTTCGGCCGCCACTTCGCCAAGAAGATCAAGCGACGGTCAGCCGGTCGCCTGGGTGACAAATGGCACCTCGACGAGGTCGTTGTCAGGTGTTGTCACGTTGTCTGAAAATGATTGCGACGATCCCGGCGGTGCTCAATTCACGCGAGTTTCCCAAGCGCGGCTTTCCATTCCGCCATGGCTTGCAGGCGGTGAATGTGGATGGCGAGAGCAGAGCGTTTTGACCGGGGCGGGACGAACAGATTGCGAAAAGCCGAAAAGATCGAGATGAAGCGTTGGAGGCTTCCTGGCGATCGGAAGCCCTGCATCGTTCTTTCCCGTTTTCGCAGCGGCAGATGCGAATTCTCGGCGCGATTGTTCAGCCCCTTGTGCGACCGGTGCTCCACGTCCGGCATCACTTGCCGCCTTGCGGCTCCGTAGGAGCGCAGCTTGTCGGTGATCATGCGTCTGGGTGCGACGCCCTGCTTCTTCAATAGTCGTGTCAGCAAGCGCTTCGCCGCCTTGGTGTTGCGGCGGTTCTGGAGGATCTCGTCAAGAACATACCCATCCTGATCGACCGCCCGCCACAGCCAGTGTTTCTTGCCAGCGATGCTGATGACGACTTCATCCAGATGCCAAGTATCGTTCGGGCCCTGGACGCTTCCTTCGGAGCCGGCGGGCATAGTCCGGGCCGAATTTCAGCCCCCACCGGCGGATCGTCTCATAGGAAACGACAATGCCGCGCTCCAGAAGCATCTCTTCGACGAGGCGCAGGCTCAACGGAAACCGGAAATACAGCCAAACGGCATGAGCAATAATCTGCGGCGGAAAACGATGGCGATTGTAACTGATGGTTGGCGTGTTCATGCCGTAGCTTCTAGGCCCAACAATCGCTGAGCAAAGTTAGCGTGACAACACCACCGCGACAGGTGTTTGGTGGTTAGCGAACCCGGCATCGTCGTCGAGCAGTTTTTTCACCGCCTCGCCTGCCCCCTTGGCGTGCAGTTTCGGCATCACCGCCGCAAGCCGTTCGGCGCGCCGGGACAATTCGCCGGCCAGCCGGCAGGCAAATTCTTTTTGCTCCCCCGGCCGAATCCGCTTGGCGCAACCGTCACTGGTTCAGAAGGCGGGGGCAAAAACCTGCGCCATCAGCAGCGGCACCGGCCGCGGCCAGCGCAGCTTTTGCGCCAGCACCAGATCGGCGAGCCACCATGCCAGAAGCTCGGCATCCGGATGTGATACAACTATGTGGCTGGCGACCGCCGCGGCGGCGAACGGCGCGTGCCGACCGGAGCGGACCAGATCGTCAATTGCGCCCGGGAGATCGGCAAAGGTGTCGTCCCAGCGCAGACCAAGCAGCTCGACAACCTCGGCCAGTCTCGCGGTGTCGATGACCGACGGCCGCGCCGCCAGATGCCGCCACGCGGCCAAAATAGTCCCAGCGGGGCCGGGATCGCCGTCGCTGGGCCGCATATACCAAGCGTCGCGGAGCGCCGCCTCGTCTTCGGTGCGGCCGGCGAGCCGAACGGCGGCGGCGGCGCATTTCAGCGCCAGCCGCTGGCGCCAGGCGCCGGCCCAGGCCGGCGCGAAGCGGACCAGATTATCGAGCGAATTCAAGGCGGCGCCGGCGCAAAACGCGGCATCGGCATCGCTCGAAACCAGCCCGGCTGCCAACGCCCAGTCCGGCACACGCGGCGGCAGGAGCGCTAAGAGGTGATGGGTCGGTTCGAATCATCGAGAAAAGCATAAATCAGGCATGCGCTTTATGCCATCACCTGCGCGCAAAAACGCACCGCCTGTCGCGTGACCGGTACGAACGATAAGCTTGCCTTATCGGACGTACGGCGCTAGCCTGCCAGAATCATGCTGCTGTTCACCCCAGATCGCTCGAAAAGCCCGCAAACGCACGCTTTTGCGGCGTCTTGCACGCCCTGGTCCGTGGACGGATCGGCCCAGAGGACTGGATTCTGGCGCCTCGCCGCGGCAATTGTGCGTTTGCTCGGCTGTCATCGAGACCGACCATCGCCGGCCGCGTGCATTGCTCAGTCTCATCAAAAGTGAATCATCCCAATGGATGTGAATCCGCTAACCCATTGAAAGCGCTTGTTTGACAGTCTCATGAAAAACGGTCAGCCGACACCTGAAATTCACGGACCGGCCGATGGCGATCTCCCCGATATCGTCGACCTGGTCATGGAAATGGGCTCCTCACCGTCGCCAGCGCGTCTGGAAGCCCTGGTCGAGACCGCGACAGGCTACGCCAAGGCCGCCAGCTCGGAAAACACACAAAATGCCTACGCCAAGGACTGGCGGCATTTTGCCTCCTGGTGCCGCCGGGAAGGGTTCGATCCGCTGCCGCCTTCGAGCCAGGTCATCGGCCTCTACATCAGTGCCTGCGCTGCCGGCGATCCGAAGCGCGGCTTGCCATCGTTCTCCGTCGCAACGATCGAGCGGCGCCTCTCCGGCCTTGCCTGGAATTTCAATCAACGTGGCCATGACATGGACCGTGCCGATCGGCATATCTCAAAGGTCCTTGCCGGCATTCGCCGCAAACACGCAACGCCGCCGCGGCAGAAGGAAGCCGTGCTCGGCGACGACATCAAGGCGATGATCAACACGCTCGGCCATGATTTGCGCGGCCTGCGCGACAGGGCGATCCTGCTTCTCGGTTTCGCCGGCGGCCTGCGCCGCTCCGAAATCGTCGGCCTCGACGTCGTGCGCGACGACAAGAGTGACGGCGCCGGCTGGATCGAGATTTTTGCCGACAAGGGCGTGCTGGTGACGCTGCGCGGCAAAACCTGCTGGCGCCAGGTCGAGGTCGGCCTCGGCGCATCCGCCCAGACCTGCCCGGTCGCTGCGCTCGAGAGCTGGATCCGTTTTGGCCGCATCGCCAGAGGCCCGCTCTTCCTCCGCATCTTCAAGGACAACAAAACCGTCGACGTCGAACGTCTCTCCGACAAGCATGTCGCCCGCCTGGTCAAGCAGACCGCGCTCGCCGCCGGGGTCCGCTCCGATCTTCCCGAAGGGGAGCGCGCGCTGCTGTTCTCAGGGCACTCCCTGCGCGCTGGCCTTGCCTCTTCGGCCGACATCGAGGAGCGCTACGTGCAGAAGCAGCTCGGCCATGCCTCGGCCGAGATGACCCGCAAACATCAGCGCCGACGCGATCTGTTCCGAACCAACCTCACCAAGGCTTCCGGTCTTTGAAAGGCCCCTCCCCTCCCCCGATTGAAGCGGCTACGCCACGGTTGGAGGGAGCAGCATTTTCAGCTTAACGCTTCAATTGAAATCGGGAAGTAAAACCGACAGCGAGGAAGCCGCAGGCGGGGAAATTTTTGGGACAGCCGGCTTTGCGCAAACCGCGTCGACGTGCCAACGAGCGTCAAAAGCAACCACCGCAGAGGCGTGAGACATGACTCCTTTGGCAACATTCCCCTGTTCGTAGTCGACCTGACACGACAAGAAATGACCCTATATTAGTCATTATACGAGACCATGTAACGAGCTTTGCAGGCTTCTGCTCATATACGTGAAGCAATATGGCTCGCGTCGCCCGCCATTCGATAGCACCAATTTGGCTATCTACGGTTAAGGCATCTTTGAGGACTTGGCGCGGCGATAGAGATGCCATCCACTCTCGCCTACCGGGGTTTGAGGCGAGAGTTGGAACTGTATTTCTGTCTTCTCTATGTCGCATGTTCGAACCGGAAAAGCGCAAGCGACTTTTCCTGAACATGCTCCGAGTTGCCGTCAGGTCGCGATGACCCGGCGGCGGTATTCGCTGGCGGCGTAGACCGCGAGCACGGCGAAGATCAGGCCGCCGGCCAGTTGTACCCAGTCAATGCTGGCGAACAGGCTCTGGAGCAGGAGGCCGACATCGACCGGCCCTGCCGAGAGGAAGGCGGCCTGCATCGCGTCGCGGTCGGGGCCGAAGTCCGCCCGCTGGCGGATGAAGGTAAGGAAGTAGCCCGCCCTGGGGCCGGTATCGGAAAAGAAGAGATTCTCCAGCAGACCGATCAGCCCGGGGATGAGGAGGGCTAGCGGGATGCTCCAGCGGCGGAAGACGGTGGAGAGCGCGCCGACCCAGGCGTAGAACGGGGCGTACCAGAGCAGCGCCAGCGCCAGGTAGACGAGGGCGAAGAACCCGATGCGGAGCGAGGAGGCAATGACCTCGAAGGCGCTCGGCACGATCAGGCGAGGCATGGCGACGACCGCCAGCATGGTGTGGAAGTAGAGCACGACGCCGGTCACCAGCACGGCGAGGAAGATGAGGGCGGGGAAGATGGTCATCCCGGCGAGCATCTTGGATGAGAGCACCTTGAAATCGGTCACCGGCATCGATTTCCAGAAGGACATGGAATTGTTCCGCCGGTCGGCGCTGAAGGCGTCGGCGTAGTAGAAAAACAGCGCCACCATCAGGTAGAAGAGCCACAGGGCGGCGATGAAGGCGAAGCCGATTTCGTAGTACTTGAGCGCGGAAGGCACGCCCACCTCGTAGGGCAGGCGCAGCTTGTTGGCGCCGATCGCCGCGGCGATGGCGAGCGTGAAGGTGACGAGCAGGGCAAGCGGCGCATAGAGGAAGGCGCCGCGATGCTCGAGAAATTCGCGCTTGATGAGGGCGACCATGGAATTCATCGACGATCTCCGGGGGCGCGCTGCATCAGCGCCACGAAAAGATCGCTGAGGGTCGGAGTGGAGACGGCGCCGAAGGCTTCGAGCTGCGCGCGATCGACGTTGTCCAACACCATGGCGGTCTGGCCGAAGCGGGTCTCGGCGTAGATCGGGCCGAGGGCGCGGGCGGCCCCGACATTGGCTGGATCGACCAGCACCTGGGCGTATTTGGTGCCGACGGTTTCCATCTGCATGTGAAGGATGAGGTCCCCGTCGCGAATGAACATGATGTCGGAGAGCATGAACTCGATCTCGTCGACCTGGTGGGTGGTGATGAGCAGCGTGCGCTCCTCGGTCATGTAGTCCTCGAGCAGGCGGCGGTAGAAGCGCTTGCGATAGGTGATGTCGAGGCCGAGCGTGGGTTCGTCGAGCACCAGCAGCTTGGCGTCGATGGCCATCACCACGGCAAGGTGGAGCTGGGCGATCATGCCTTTACTCAGGTGCTTGATCTTGGCTTCCATCTTGACGTCGGTGCCTTCGAGGAAGCCGCGGGCCTCGGCCTGATCGAACCTGGGATGAATGTTGGAGATGAGCGCGAAGAGCTCGCGGACCCGGAGGAAGCGCGGCAGGCTGGTGACATCGGAGATGAAGGCGACGTTCTCCATCAGCGCGGCGCGTTTCTGGTACGGATCCTCGCCGAGGACGCGAACGGTGCCTTCGTAGGAGGTGAGGCCGAGGAGCGCATTCAGCGTCGTGGTCTTGCCGGCGCCGTTATGGCCGACCAAGCCATAGATGCGGCCGGCGGGGATATCGAAATCGAGCCCATGCAGGATCTCGGTCTTGCCGAAATGTTTGCGCAGCCCGCGGGCGGAGACAATGGGGGCGAGAGCAGTATCACTCATTTGCTTGGCTTTCCTTCAACAGCTTTGCGGGATCGAGTTCGAGGCCCTTGATCTGGGCGATTATGCGCGGCCAGTCCTCGGCTAAAAATTTGCGCCGCTCGTGGGCGAGCAGCTTTTCGCGCGCCCCGTCGGCAACATACATGCCCATGCCGCAGCGGCTTTCGACCACCCGGTATCGACGAGGCCTTCGAAGGCCTTGGTCACGGTCAGCGGACTAACCGAGAGGTCGGCAGAGATCTGGCACCGAGGGGAGGACTTCACCTTCCTGGGCGGTCTGCTTCAAAATCATCTCGATGATCCTTTGCATCGCTGCAGCAAACCAGTGTCATCGAGGGATTCGAATAATCGCCGCAAAACCATCCTCGCGACCTGGGGCAGGCGACGCAAATTCAAGGCTGCCACCGATCTTCTTGATAGCATATTTAGCGGTCAATAGCCCCTGGCCTGAGCCCGCTGTCAGAGTCGCACCACGCCTACCTCGCCCTCTTATCGCTTCAAGGTCTGGGAGGAGCACCACCGGCCCTGCGTTTACAATGGCGATGGTTTCATCAGCTCGGACGGAAACTGTTATCGGGGTATCCCGCAGTCCATGCGTGAGTGCGTTCTCGAGTAGGGGTTTAAGGACGAGCCAAGCCCATTGGGTCTTGTATGATTTGCGCATCAAAGTGGGGCAGCCGTCGACGTCAAGGATTAGCCGTCCGGCAAACCACGGCTTTTTCAAGAAGTGATCAACGTTGAGCCGAACAAATTGGACAAGATCGACATCGGGGTCGGGTGCGATCGGCGATTCGACCACGAACTTGTACCCGACGCCACGCACTGTCTCTATACGGTTCTGTCCGATCTTTTTGCGGAGCCGGCTAATATAAACCTCCACGGCATTGCTCTCAACTTCCGAACCTAACGACGAGAGTACATCTTCGATCTTCCGCTTCGAAACTGTCTCTAGGCCGGCTCGGATTATAAGGCGGTCGAGAACCGCCCATTCGCGGTCAGCCAGGCGTTTCTCCCGGCCGTCGACTACGAGGCGCCGCTCAGCCGAGTTTATGGACAGCCTGCTGTCATTATATGAGTTCGGGAACTGCCCACGATTACGCGCCACGGCATGAATGCGCGCGGAAAGTTCCCTGGGGTCGAGATGCGGCTTGACCAAATAGCCGGCGGCACCAGCGTTGAGCCCCTCGACGCAGTCCGAAAGCTGATGGCGAGCTGCCACGATCATGACCGGTGTCAAATCAGACCGCTTCCTCATCTCCCGCAGGTAGTCGATGCCGTTACCGTCTGGCAGGTCATTTGCGAGCAGAACAAGTTCGTGGGAGGCCACAGCGTGATACCGCGCTTCGGGCAGGTCCTTGACCCATTCGAGCGCGTGGCTATAGGCCATCGCAAATTCGCGTACAACGCTGTAAAAGTCCTCGTCGTCGTCAATGAGCAGTAGTCGCGTCAGGTGTGCCGAGCTCCAGTTCGAGGGCAGGTTCTTGCCTTATTGACAGAACCTGACGATAAGCTGAACGCTCGTGGCGCAAATATCCGGGGGCTTTCATGTTGCCCTATGACGAGCTTTTCCGGCAGGAGCGCCTTGGCAGCGAGGTGCCGAAGTTCATCAGTATCGAACTCGGCCATCTTCTTGGTTCGGGAGAAATTCAAGCTGCCGTATCCTCGCCCTTGATGTAGGGAAATGGTCGACACCAGGTCGTAGGCAGGCGATACCGCCGCCGAGCGCCGGTCCGGATAGATCAGCGACCAGTTCTTCAGGTGCATGTCGCCATTGCCGATTAGCGCACTGAATACGAGGCGCCGGATAAACTCGGCGGCGCCGGCGTCTCCAGCTTCAGTGCCGATCACGCGCGCGATGTTGGCATAGCTCGCGCGCTTGTATTTGTCGTCCGGAAAGACTCCGAAGACCTGGGCGAAGTCCTCGGTGTGAACCGGGCCAGCGACGGAACGGTCGAAGCGGCTGACAGCGAGCGCCGGTCCCCTTCAGCTCGCCAATTCCGTCTGGGATGCCGGCGATTGCATCGAGATTGATCAGGTTGATCACGGGCACCTCCCTGCCGATCATCCCGGCGATCGTCATCGTCGAAAACTCGTTTTCCGGAACGCCGGTGAACTGCTGGGACGGGAGCTTCACGATCCACGATCCGCCCACTCCCTCTGCGGGAATGGTCAAGCCCCCGCCCTCCCGTGCGTTCTCGAACGCGGAGAACTAGAGCTGCACACCGGCAAGCGAAAAGCGCAGCGCATTGGGTTTGGCGTTCTCCGGCAGATCCCCATCGGTGCCAGGCGGAAGGGCTTCACCGGCCGCCGGTGGATCGAGAGTGCTCCGGGCAGGTCGAGGCCCAACACCCAGAGCAGGAAGAACTCACGCTGCTGATTGACCCCTGCCCGCTCGGCGGAGATAGCGGCGCAGGCCACCCTCTGGCAACAGGTTCGAGAAGAATGGCGGTACAACCCGTTGTGTCGGGCGAATGTTGGTAATGAGGCCACCCAGATTGTCCTTGAAGGACAAGCTGAGGGTCGGCCGGTCGGGGTTTTCGACATAGTCTTCCTTGAAGGCAAAGATCGTCCGATTGCCCTGTATCAGCGTGCCGATGGGCTCGCCGTAGAGCCGCACGCCGAGAACCGCGACGTCAGGCATCGCCATCTCCACCGTCGAGTGAGTAGGCCGGCTTCGGTTCGGTGCTTACTCTATGGGCGATGGAATGGCGCTGCTGCAGGTTTTGCGCGATGGCGCGGACAACGGGTGCCGCCTGTCGGGTCGGCTGATCGCGCTCAAGGCGGGTGATTAGCTCGCGCACGAGCTGCATCTCCTGATCGCTCAGGTTCACCCGTCATTGTGAGCTTCACTGCTTAAGTTCTGCACAGTGTCACCGATCGCGTCGGAGGTTGATCCGGTGATTACGGGGTAGGCTCGTTGTCGCATTCGCGACGATGTCTGACATCTGGCACAGCGCTGCCAGAGCGATCGCATTGTTCGGTAAGGATTTTCCCAGTTGGCACGAGGGTTGCGGTCCTCTGCGCAAAAGCACTGCGACGCCGCACCGACTGGGAAGAACTCATCCATGATCACGCTTTTCGAACATGCGGGCGCCCCCGCCAACACTCAGAGCACCCGAGCAGACGGAAGCCATTGCGCTTTCATTCGTCCGGTTGTCCGGCCATGAGCGAATTCGATTTCCGTCCAACGCTGAATGCACCCGACGATGACCCCCATCTCTGGCTTGAAGATGTAGAAGGCGAACGGGCACTTGCGTGGACCGCCAGCCAGTCGGCAAAGACCCTGAAGAACTTCGCGGGAACGCAGTTCGAGCGCGACCGGGCGGCACTTTCAGCGATTTTCGACCGTCCCGACAGGATTCCCCTAGTCACGCGCCGCGGTCAGTATCTCTACAATTTCTGGCAAGATGCCGGAAATCCGCGCGGGCTGTGGCGCCGGACCACCCTTGCCGCCTACATGAAGACTGATCCCCAGTGGGAGCTGCTGATCGATCTGGACGCCCTCGCCGCTAGCGACGGAGAAGATTGGGTCTGGGGCAGCGCATCGATCGAGCCGGAGAGACGGGAAAGAGCCATTCTGCGCCTGTCGCGCGGCGGCAGCGACGCGGTCGTGCATCGCGAATTCGACTTGAGCTCTCTGAGCTTTGTCGCCGACGGGTTCAATCTCCCGGAGGCCAAGGGCAACATTGACTGGCTCGACCCCAAAACGCTTCTGCTTTCCAGTGCGCTTGGTCATGGCATGGCCACCCGCTCCGGGTACGCGCGCACCGTGCGACTGTGGAACCGTGGCGCGGATCCCCTCACCGCGCGGGTAATCTTCGAGACGGGTTCCGAAACCCTCGTTGTGTCTGGCCATCTGGACCGTACCGCCAAGAGCGAGCGCCTGTGGTTCGTCGAGCAGCTGGCTTGGCTCGACAAAATAGTCCGCATTGGCGATAGAAGCGGGCCGAAGATTGAGATCGGCCTTCCCAAGGACGCCAGATGGAACACCTTCGGCGATTGGCTGGCGGTAAAGCCGCGCAAAGCATGGACGGTTGCCGGGACGACCTATTGCGCCGACGCGCTGCTCGGCATCTCGCTTTCCTCTTTCCTGGCTGGCGAGCGCCGTTTTAGCACTCTGTTCGAACCAGCCGAGAGGCGGGTCCTGCAGTCCTTCTTCTGGAATAACGGGAAGCTCATTGTCGCCTACCTGGCGAACCTCGTTCCTAGATTCGAGATATTCACCCCGGGCCCGCAGGAATGGACGCGCCGAGCCCTGAACAAGTTTCCCGCCGAACGGACTGTTGATCTCTGGTCACTCGATGCGGCAGATCACGAGACCAATGGAGAGATCCTGGTCTGGGCTCAGGATCCGATCACGCCGCCGCAGCTTTCCCTGTTCGATCTCAATGCCCCACCGCCTCTCAGCGTTTCAGTAATCCTGAAGCGCAGCCCGGAGAACTTCGACGCATCCGGACTGGTGGTCACGCGCCACGAGGCGGTCTCGATCGATGGTGAGATGATCCCCTATACGCAGGTCGGTCCGGCTGACGGGAACGGGGATGCCCCGGTTCACCTCACCGCCTATGGCGGGTTCGGCATATCGCTCCTGCCCTCCTACAATTCCTCGCTCGGCAAGCTGTGGCTCGAACGCGGCGGCACGTGTGTGGTGGCGAACATCCGCGGGGGTGGCGAGTTCGGCACCCGTTGGCACGAGGCCGGGCGCAGGGAGGGCAAACGTCTCGCCCATGATGATTTCGCCGCCGTTGCCGCCGACCTGGTGCGAAGGGGCATTACGCTCCCGAGGCGGATTGCCGCCGAGGGCGGCTCAAATGGCGGCCTGCTGATTGCCAACATGCTGACCCGCTATCCTGAGCATTTCGGCGCACTGTTCTGCACAATTCCGCTTGTTGACATGCGCCGTTACACCAAGCTCCTGGCGGGCGCGAGCTGGATCGACGAATATGGCGATCCCGACAAGGCTGACGATTGGGCTTTCCTGAAGGAAATCTCCGCCTATCACGCCGCGACGCCGGGACAGCCCTATCCGCCTGTCCTGCTCGCCACCACGAAGCGCGACGACCGCGTCCACCCGGGCCACGCGCGCAAGATGGCCGCAAAGCTGCAGGCCCTTGGATATTCCGCCTACTTCTACGAGCCCAGCGCGGGGGGGCATGGTTACGGCAAGGACAATCGCGAGCGGGCCGCATTCATTAGTCTTGGCACCAACTTTCTTCGCAGCGCGATCGGCTGGCAGGCCGGTAGCGTTCATAGAGGACAGGGAGCGCGACAAGAGCAAACTACGAATGTGTGAGTACAGGTCGATGGCTGGGACAACGGTACAAATAACGCGTGCACAGTCTGCGCAAAATGCGCGCCAACGCTCAGTCGATCTCAAACAATACAGCAGGACTATTCACAGTGCAGCCTATCATTTCTGAAGAGCAAGGAGACAATGTGGCAACAAAGCGAATGAACGTGGCGCGGGGAGTAACAGCGGCCCTCGTCCTGATGCTGGTGGGGCAGCAGGCCGTCGCGGCGGACCTTGCACGAGCCCCGTGCGTCCCTCCGCCTCCCCCGTGCCCACCTAGGGCAGCAATCTGGCTCCTCGCAGAACCAAGCCCTTGGCAGATCCGCCCGCGCGCGTTGGGGGTCCTCACTGCGGATTCGGGCTACCTTAAATACAGTGCCTATCCCGCTTACTTCTGGGACCAGCGCAGGCGGGCACAGCTACGGCAAGGGCAATCCCGAGCGGGCCGCATTCATTGCCTTGGGCAACAGCGCGATCGGTTGGCAAGCCGATGGCTGATTGGTGCGCCAAACAAGGCAATGTTTCAAAAAAGTGAGCACAGGTCCGTGATTGCGCGAATGCGCAAATAATGACGGCACTGTCTCATGCAAGGTGAGTATGAGAATGCTTCAATACAAATTGAACGAAGGAGATTCTTAGTAGTGCAGTGCGCCATTTCTGAAAAAAAAAGGAGAGAATATCATGGCCAGAACGCGAGTGGGCGTGGTCCAGGGAATAACAGCGGCCGTCATCCTCATGCTGATGGGTCAGCAGGCCGCCGCGGCGGACCTTGTGCAGGCCGCGAGCGTCCTGGAAGTAGGAGTTTTGGCCTCGGACGAAGGAGACTTGGCCTGGGAATGGCCAAGCCCTTGGCAGATCCGCCTCCGTGGGTTGGGGGTCATCACCCAGGATTCGGGCTATGTCAACGGAGTGCCCGGCTCCGATCTTTCCTATTCGCGCAGCGTGGTTCCGGAACTTGATATCACCTACTTCTTCACGGACAACATTGCCACCGAACTCGTACTGGCCACCACGCGTGCCAACGTCTACGGCGAAGGAGTGGTCGGCGGGCTGGGCAACATCGGCACGGTTTGGATTCTGCCGCCCACCCTTACGCTGCAGTATCATTTTACCGATTTCGGAGCCTTCAAGCCCTATGTCGGTGCCGGCGTGAACTACACGATGTTCTTTAACCAGGATGCCGGCAGCGCCGATGCTCTCCAGGTCAAGAACACGTCTGGTGCTGCGCTGCAGGTCGGATTCGACTATATGGTGGACGAGCACTGGGGCATCAACTTTGACGTGAAGAAGCTTTTCCTGAGGCCAGACTTCGACGTCACCGTGGCCGGCGCCAAGCTGACGGGCAAGGCGGAGCTCGATCCCTGGCTGATAGGCGCAGGTCTCACCTACCGTTTCTGAAACAACGGAAGGCGAGGCGGCTTGCTAAGCTGATCTGAAATGAAGGGCGCCTTGTGCGCCCTTTTTTCGGTCGCCCCTGCACGGGAAGAAGCCGTTGTACAGAGGGCGGCCGCCTTCCTCTAGTGGACCAAGAAGCGTACCCTGGTCAACGCGGCCTCGACTAATGCCTGAAATGGAAGTGCCTAGAGACGCGCCTTAGATCAGGATGCAGCGGCCAGACTCTTTGCCGGCATCGGTCTCCCCGACGTTATGTGTGAGATTATGCGCCTGCGCGCACGGACCTCCTCCACGGCGAGAAGATGCCGTGTTCAGCCATGCTGCGAGCTGCCGGTTCTTTACTGGTGCACCGGTTGGCTGGCGCCCCAAAGCGTCCCTCGGCAGCCCAGGGCCGCGCTTCGCCCTGCCCCGCGGCACACACGGTACGGTACCGGGCTCCGGCAATGATGCGGTCTGGGACCTCCTGATAGAGCCTGGCGCCCGAGCGCTGCCCTCACCTCGGTCTCCGCTAACGGTTCGCTTCTGTCTTGCATGTAACGTCGTCCTCGGCTCGCCAATCGCTGCTTTCCCGGGAAGTGGGGGGTGGGCGGCGGGTTGCGGCCGGAAGGGCCGCCGTCCAGGCGAACCGCATCCGGAGGACCGAAACGAAGAGAAGGACCCGAAGCGAGAGCGAAGGGTTGCTGGAAGCCGCGGCGGCCCTAGAAGGGCGCGCCGCCCACCCTGAACCGCTGGGAAAGGCCCACCAGATCAGGTTGCGAGGGTCTGACGACCCGCCCCAGGGCGGGAGCCGAATGGCCGAGACGCCTGAGCTTGCCGCAGAAAAGCGGGCTGGTCCACCGGGAGCGGTGGCTCCGCGAGACGCGCCGGCATCAGTTATGACCGCAGGCTCAACAGAATCACGCACGGATCAGCGTCAAGCACTGCGGTTACGTCGAGAAATTCAATGATGTCGAGACGCCGCTCTCCACCCTCATACTTGGCCACGAAGGATTGCGGCCGGCCAAGCTTCTCAGCCACCTGCGCCTGGGTCATGCCTTTGGCCTTGCGCAGCGATATCAGCTGGGCCAGAAACCGCTGGTGGCGGGGAGATCGAAGTGATTTGGGCATGTAGGCGAACCGGCCAGGTAAAGACCGGCTGAGCCACTAATCCCCGTTCCGGATTATCCCATTTTGGGATATGCTGTCTTGAATCCAGCGATCAAGATGCGAGGTTCGCGGCAGACATGAATGGATCAACGGGAACAGATGGGACTCAAAGCTCAACACTGCGCGACGAGGTCCCTTGGTCGGAGAGCCTCACGAGCTATGACCGGCAGCATTTCAAGCTCTATCTGAGGATTCTCGATGCCTGCGCCGACAATGCCAGCGTAGAGGAAATGGCAGATCTCATCCTCGGCATCGACCCGGCTCTTGAACCAGTGCGCGCCCGCAAGGCTGTTCGCAGCCATATCGACCGCGCGAACTGGATGGTGACGACCGGCTACAAGGAACTGTTCGCCGCTGAATGATCGAGCTGTGCGCTCCGTCATGCCTCGGGCGAACGTAGAAGACCGAGCACGGCTAAGCTGGTCGGCGATTGGTGCATGTTGCCGAGCGCGCGTTCCGGCCTGGCTGCACTTCTTCACGCGTACCATGCCGCAAACCTGATTGAGCCGGGGGACGAGACGGCGAATCCACTTGGTCGCTCGTTGCCAACCCAAACCTCAGATGAAATTCGCTGGAGTGAAGCTGCGCCAGCGAGTTCGACGGTTTTGCTCGTTCCATAAGCGGCCGCTGGGGTTGGAGACCATCCATCCGCCCAAGTGGCGAAAGCACCCTCCCCACCGCGATGGTTGCCGGTCGCATCGAGAACGCCTCGTCAGTTCTGTTTAAGCTTGCGGCCAATTCCCTTTTGAGCTGAGCGAGCCTGTTCGCCCGTCCGTGATGAACCGTGAACTGCCGCTACAACAAGTTTACACAATCTTCATGACCGCCAATCACCCAGGGGTGGTAGGATCCTCACGAAATTCAGGGCGTCGCCGCAACTCCGAGCTAGATCCGTCAAAAGAAGCTGACGCTGGTTGTTCTTGTGACGCCGCACAGCTCACTCGCTGGTGTATCGCACCAAGAAGAGAGTGGAAAATCATGTCTTCACTGTCACTGCAGCGACACCCAATGGCAGCAACGGCAAGATCGGTCCAATTGCTTTCGGCTCATCGGCTGGTCGTCAAAATTGGCTCAGCACTGCTTGTCGATGAAGAGACTGGCGATATACGCAGTGGTTGGCTCGAAACGCTGATAGCGGATGTCGTCCGCCTTTTCGCACGAGGGCAGCAGGTGATCATCGTCACATCCGGTGCTGTCGCGCTTGGATCTGGTCAATTCGACGGCTTGGGCAGACCGCTGCGTATTGAGGAGAAGCAAACGGCGGCCGCGATTGGTCAGGTTCGACTTATGCTTGCCTACGAACGGAGTTTAAAGCGCCACGGTTTCACCTTGGGACAAATGTTATTGACCAGCGAAGATATAGAGAACCAGCACCGCCGCCATAATGCGTGGTCGACCCTTCAACAACTTCTCAAAGTTGGCGCCGTACCCATCATCAACGAGAACGACACGACCGCAACGGCCGAGATCTGCTTTGGCGACAACGACCGCCTGGCGGCACGGGTCGCGCAGATGGTAAACGCCGACGTTCTCATTCTGCTTTCGAACGTAGATGGCCTGTTCACGGAAGACCCACACCACAATCCGTTGGCTCGTCTGGTGACAGAGGTACGATGCATTACCCCCGAGATAGAGGCCATGGCGGGGCATTCCCACGCCAGCCATAGTTCGGGTGGCATGGTGACAAAGTTGATGGCAGCAAGGATAGCCATGGACGCCGGATGCGGCATGCTCATTGCGAGAGGAAACGAACCTTACCCGCTCGCCGCCATCGAGAACGGTGCGCCATCAACGTCCTTTGTGCCGCTCGGTGAAGACAGGGCTACACGCGAGGAACATTGATGAAGTCCTGGCCGCCTGAATAACGCCAGCGACGATCGACTCGCGAGCAGCTTGCAAGGCAATCGGTGCAATGGTTGCCTCATGAGACCCTCCGGGCAGGAATGGCCTGACATCAGAGGCGACTGCGCCCACCGAAACAGCCTGTGCACCAGCATAGAGGGACCAAGCGCACAGGCGCAAATTGGGTTTCTTAGAGAATCGAGGATCGTGACGAGGCTAGCAGCGCTACCGCCTGGTCTTTTGTGCGCACGCCGAGCTTATTCCTGGCATTATCCAAATGGAAAGCCACAGTGCGCGACGTGATGCCCAAGATGCAGGCGGTGTCCGAGGCGGACTTGCCGCGCGCCGCCCACTGCAGGCACTCATATTCACGTGGTGTCAGCAAAATGCCGTCCACCAATCGATTGGCCGAGAGTTTCCGGCGAACATGGATGTGAAAGCACGTTGCCATAAATTGGAGCGCCTGCTCACACCGCTCGGCAACGCGCAGGAAAGCGGATGGCTCACGCGCGGCAAAGGTCATCGCTGCAACACGGCCCCTGCGGTCGACAATCGGGATCGTCAATCCACAGCAGATGCCGAACTCTGCCGCTTCAGCGAACAGCCTTTGCTGAACCTGCGATATCTCAACGCCACGAAAATCCGATTCCCATAGGAAAGGACATTCGGCAAGTCGCGCACGCATGATGACGGGATCTACTCTCTGATACTGGTTCCGCAGATAGTGCGCTGTCCAGGTAGGCGGATAATTCGAGATCAGCTTTGGCTCGCCGGAAGGCTGCAATGGCAGGGATAAATAGGCAAAGGTGAGTAGATCAAGTCCCGAGGCCGCGCTGGCAAGCGCTTCCTGGAAATCTGTTTCGTCGACACTCTCCGATAGCCTTTCCAGGAACGTCTCGAAGACAAGCGGCATGCCCTTTGTCATTGTCCTGACTCAATTCCTCCTGTCTGCTGCGCGCCACCCTGACTGGAGAACCCGGTAAAGCCGGCCCGCATAACCGCGGTAGGTATCGCGGCATTGGCTGGCTAACCGTCCTTGCAGAATGGCGCGAGGCCTGGACGATCTTCGCGCAGACGGTCGCCAATCGGACTCTTCGAACGGGCATCTCGAAGACGCTACAGCATCTTTCCTGCTTTCCTGCGCAATAGTGCAATCCGAGAATCTCCCGGGATGAAAAACATCATCGCCCCCTGCATCTTCAATGGTGACAAGTCATCCTGCGCCATTATTGTCGGCGGCATCGAAAGGCTCATCAATCCAATTGCCGCGTCAACGTCGGTCGGCACGAAGGAGAGGAGAACCGATAGGCGCTCATCCTCATCGTTTTGGGCGCTATGATCCGGAATGTAACGTTGCACCACTTTCTGTTGGTTGGTGGGCAGATCGACTCGAAACATTGGGATGGCTAGAGGTGCCGCTGTTCTCCGTTAAGTTCAAATGCCAATCTATCATCTCAAGCCGGGCCCAACCCAGGCCGGCACTATCGCTCGACACTGCTGCGGCGACATTCCATTGAAGGCTCTGAAGCACTTTGCGAAGTGCGAAGCAGACATGAACCCGCAGGCCATGGCAATGTCGATGATGGGCATCCTCGTGCCTTCGATTAGGCGCTTCGCATGGCCCACGCGAATCCGGAGATAGTGGCGCACCGGCGGAAGTCCGATATGGGAAGCGAACAAGCGTTCCAGCTGGCGCCGCGATACTCCGGCCCGTTGCGCGAGCTCGTCCATTGTCAGTGGGAACTCCACGTTTTCTTCCATGATCCGCATTGCCATCAGGAGTTTGTCGCTCACACCCGCAAAGGCTAGACCCGACGGCCCGGTCTGGCGGTTTGATCCTGAGCGCTGACCTTCGACAATTGCATGGCGGCAGACCTCCTGGGCAATATACCCGCCTGCATGGCTGCCGATCAGGTCGAGCGCCAGGTCGAAGGCTGCAAGTTCTCCTGCGCAGGTTGAATACTGGCCGTCTTTTACAAACAGGGAATCGCTTATGCGGGGCTGGTTGAACACCTCGGCGAAAGCAGCGAGCCGCGACCAGTGTATCGTGCAGCGTGTGCCTGCCAGAAGGCCCGTCCGCGCAAGCAGCCATGTCGCTGTCCCGACCGCCGATATTGGAACCCCACGACGAGCCATCGTTCTCAGAAATCCGTTGAGCTCTGCCGTCAGTTGCCGTTCTACCGGCTCGCCTGTCATGATAGCGAGCTGGTTCGGTCTACGATCGCCCGAGGCCAAGACCAGCTCGTCTATCGCGACATCAACAGCAACCGAAAGGCCATTGGCGCCCTCGACTGGCCGAGCGTCAAGCCCTGCGATTCGCCAACGGAACAGCGGCAGTCTTGAAACAATGTTGGCGATACTGAAAGGTTCGATATAGGCGTGAAGCGCCAGATGCGAGAACCCTGGTAACACCAGAACCACCAAGTCAAACGGTCGATCGGCCCCCGCCGAAATTTTCGGCGTGACCAACGACGTCATTGCGCTGATGTTGGCTGGTGCGTTCACTAGGATCCGTACGTGGCTACCGGCTCACCAAACATGCCGGGTTCCGGTTTGATGCCGAGGCCTGGCCGCTGCGGTACGGCGATGTGACCGTTTTCGATGAGGATCGGATTCTTCGCGTCGAAATGCCCTTCGATATATTCCTGCGCGATCCAGGCGCCCTCAAGACGGCCCGGCTCCACAGTGGCAGCTAAATGCACGCAGGCCGCGGCTATTATGTCGCCGCCCCAGGCGTCGTCGCAGCTGTGCGGGAGTGAGCGGATGGCGCAAAGGTCGCGCACGGTCGTCATTTTCGTGAGGCCGCCCAAGCGCGTGACCTTGAAGCCGAAACCATCCGCAATGCCCAAGGAGATCGCCCGGAGCACGGCATTTTGATCTTCGGTGTTCTCATCCAGATAGATCGGATGCGTCACCCTGCCCTTCAGCATGGCGACTTCATCCATGGTGTTGCAAGGCTGCTCGAAAACGAAGGGGATTGCCTGGCAAAGTCGGTCGAGAAGAATCGCGGCAGCGACAGTGAGGCCCCTGTTGCCATCCACTGCAATACGCGCTTTGTAGCCGACCGCCTCCCAAACCTTGTGAACCGTGGCCACATCCTCTTCGAGATTTCGCCCCGAGATTTTGACCTGCAGGCGTGGATAACCTGACTTCACCTTGTCGGCGGCAATCCTGGCCGTTTCTTCAGGCAGGCCAACAATTAGCGAATAGTAGGCCGGAACACGGTCGCCCAGCGCGCCACCCAGCAGTGTCGAGACCGGCACTCCCAGCCGCTGGCCGAGGAGGTCAAGGAAGGCTATGTCGAACGCTGCCTTGGCATACCCGTGCCCGTTCAATCGCTCGTCCATGCGTTTGGCGAGAAGCCTGATCGAGGCAATTTCGGCGCCCATTAGAGCCGGTGCGATTTCGGCGATCGCTGCGCGGGCACCCAATGCATGATGCGGCTGATAGACCGGTCCGACGGGACAGGTTTCCCCCCAGCCAATTAACCCCTCATTGGTCACAACCTCGACAAGGGTGCTATCAAGCGCGTCGACGTCTCCGCTTGCCATTCGATAAGTGCCGCCTTTCACAGGCAGCTGGATCGTATAGACGTTGATCTGGTCGATGCGCATGAGAATGATTAGAATTCCTCGTTGAGCGCATCGACGGCGGGAATTTCCCTCGAGCGACGATCGATATAAGCGCGCAATTCCTCGTCCTTCGCGACATCGAGCTTAGGCTCTTCATATTCGGCCAGAAGACGGCGCGCATGATCGAGGGCACGTTGCTTGATGTCCTTGGAGCCATCAGCGTACCACTGCTCGATCGAGTTATTGTCGAAGAGTTTCGGAATAAAGAAGGCCTTCTCGAAATTCGCCTGTGTATGCGGATGTCCAAAGTAATGGCCGCCGGGCCCGACATCGCGGACCGCAGCAAGGGCTTCATCAAAGTCGTCCCACTGGATGCCTTGCGTCATGCGATAGCCCATGGCGCAGACTTCGGCGTCGACAACGAACTTTGCGATCGAGCAGTGCATTCCGGCTTCATTCCAGCCAGCCGAATGCCAAATGTAGTTTGCGCCTGACATCAGCACAGCCATCATCGTCATCGCACTTTCATAGCCAGCTTGCGCATCGAAGACCTTGGCGCCGCCGAGCAGGTTCGAGGTACGCCAAGGGACGTTGTAGCGGCGAGCCATCTGGCCGATCATGAAGTTCATGAGCGAAATCTCCGGTGTCCCTGCCATTGGCGCTCCCGATTGCATCGACACCGTCGAGAGGTAATGCCCATAGATCGCAGGGCAGCCCTTGCGCACCACCTGAGTGTAGGCGAGTGCCGAAAGCGCCTCCGCGTTGAGCTGCGCCACTGCCGCCGCGGTCGACGCCGGCGTGTTAGCGCCCCCGAGAACGAAGGGCGAGCACAACACGGGCTGATTGCGTCGGCAGAAAGCACGCATGCCACCCAGCATGACCTGGTCCCACACGAGCGGCGAATTGCCATTGCAGTTTCCAGTGGTCACTGCATGCTTCTCGAGGAAGCCTTCGCCAAAAAGGATCTCGCACATATCGAGCACGTCCTCGGCATTCTTGGGCGAGGTGGTCATGCCCATGAATATCTTGTCGGAGTGCTTCATTGACGAATAGGTGATGTGCAAGTGCCGATGCGCCACAACAATGTCCATCGGCTCGACGATGTGGTGCGCTGACGAATGCAGCGCCGGCATCATGTGCGCCAGCTTGTGGAACGTCCCAAGGTCCGCGATCGTCGGGCCACGCCTGACGTCATCAAGGTCGCGCATGTAAGGCGCGCCGGTCATCGGCACGAAGATGGATTTGTCGCCTCCGAGCTCGACGTTCTTCGCTGGATCCCGCCCGAAGTATTCGACATTGGGGGGAATGGTCTTGATGAGCTCCATGACAAGGCCGCGGTCGAGATGAACGCGATCGTCCGCGCGCACGTCCGCTCCGACTCTCTTCCAGTCCTCAACCGCGATCGGATCGCGAAACACCACGCCTACTTCTTCCAGGATTGCGAGAGAAGCCTGGTGAATGCGTTCAACTTGCTCGGCATCCATCGGCTCTATCACCGGCAGGCCGCGCTTCAGCGTCGGCAACATGTCGACCTTTGGCGCCGTGCGGATAGTCCTCCGCGCTTCCCGCCCTCCTCTGCGAGAGTGTTGTAGTTGAGCAGTCATGCCGGCCTCCAAACAAATGCTGCGGCCGCGTGAGCCGGCCTCAACTATTGCCGGAGCCCGAAGATTTGACCTACTGCAAAAGTCTCACGCGTCTGTTGACTAAAGCGCGGCAGCAGTCGGGCACTTGCATCGGGTGACACGCGTCGGAGGCCAGTTTGGTGGCGGGCAATAGCGGGCGCCGACACTACGTATTCGGTCTGTCTCAAGAGACATTACTTGAACGGGACCGACTTTCCACCCAAGGCAGCATCGCAGGTACGGTCGACGAGGCGCCTCCGAAATAAAGTCAATCGGGAGGCTACTTTTTTGCGCCGACAAGTTTCTGCGGTTCCGTGCTAGCAATTTTTTTGCTTGGTATTGATGGGGACTCGAAGTTGTGACGCTAGGAGCCAACGTTGTATAGACAGGGGGCTGAATTTCGCAGCATGGGGTGGGAAGGAATGAGATTTGCGGGGTCTGCGACAGCCGCCGTAGCAGATTCCGTCGCGAACTCCCAACATCAGTCAGGATATTTCGAGTTCTTCCGAATCGATGATGTAATCCTGACGCGTCACTGAACCTCGCTCAACGTCAAAAGGTAGATTGCTCATCCGACATACGATGGGTGCGAAGGCGTGAGTGCCCGAAGACGCCGCCGAAGGGCGGTTTGAATGGCTTTCAGCCTGCGGCGAGAATTAACCTAATGTTGAGAACGATGTGCTTTACGAACAAAGAGTTCCGCCCGAGCGCTCAGCTCAACTGCAACCCCAAAATCCCAAGGATGCGCTGGCCCAGGCTTTCCGACGTGAACGGCCGCGCGGTGCTTGTGCCCGGGATCGGCGCAAGCTCTCCGACTCGACTTCCAGCCAAACTCCACGGCGCGCTGAAGGGGTTCCAATTCGACCGCTTCGAGATCGTAGTCATTCCATCATACCAAGAATGGCTGGCGACAAGCAAAAATGTCTGCAATTCAACTCTCTTTCCAGCGCCGATTTCTAAGATCAACCAAGAGCTACAAGTGATTCTCGGGGGAAGGGGCATGACAGAGGAACTGGTAGTATTTCGTTCGCTAAAGTCTTTCTCCGGAGCCGGAGTATGGCAAGATCACCGCGACGCCAAAGGCGAGCACCAGTTCGCCGTCAAGAACCTGATCTACGGGTTCAATGGAACAGGCAAGACGACGCTTTCTCGCGCCTTTGCGTCGATCCAGCGCGGCTATCTGGAAGATGGATTGCCCTCCACCACCAGTTTCGAGTTCACGCTTTCGGACGGAACTGCCCTGTCCTCAAAATCCCTGAGCAATCCCTTTGGCCAACGGCTTCTGGTGTTTAATCAGGATTTCATCGAACGCAACTTCAAGTGGGGTGACAGTGTAGCCGAGCCAATCTTCTATCTCAGCGAACAAAGCATCGACAAGAAGGCCGAGTACGACGCTGCGATTTCAGCATTCCAGGCAGCGCAGGCTGACAGCGATGCAGCCAAGTTGGCTGAAGGTAGAGCAACAAAATCGCTGGCCGACTTCAAAACCAGGGTGGCAAAACGCGTTCGAGAGCTCGCCCCTTCGCAGCGCTACTCCCAATCCTTTGATGCAAGAAAGATCGAACCCTCGTATCTTGCGAAAGACTACTCTGCCGTTCCACTGCTGAATCAGCAAGGCCTCAACTCACGCCAGGCGCTTTTGGCATCAGGCGAGGCAAACCCTCCGCTTTCAGAGCTTCCCGCGATCAGTCCCGATCTCGCAGGATGGTGGTCCCGGCAGTTCGTCCTACTATCTTCGACACCCGGCTCCCAGTTGGCTGAAGAATTCCAGATTCACAGCCCCGCTCTAACTTGGGTCAGCGAAGGCCTTCACTACCACGACCAGAACAGGCTCACGAATTGCTTGCTGTGTGGAAATCTCCTCACTGACGAAAGAAAAAGGTTTTTAGCGCAGAATTTTGACAGTCGGTGGAGCGATTTCGTCAAGAATGCGCAGACGGAGCGAGCACAATGTTCCGCGTATACGGAACAACTTCGCGAGCTGTTCCAAGGCGTGCCCAAAGCAATCGAGCTTCAGGCTAGCCTTCTAGCGGAAGGGGAAGGCACGCAGCCAAAACTCAAGGACAATATTGCCGAGTTTGGAAAACTGCTCAACCAGATGGCAAAACTTCTCGATGCCAAGGGCCTGGAACCAGCTTCGGTTCCAGACTTTTCTGGCGGGTTGTCGAGTTCATCGGCGACTGAATGGGTCGCGGAGTTCGACAGGTTACGGGCCGAGTGGAACGATATCATCTCTCGCCATAATCATGAGCACGCCGAGTTTTCTTCACGTCAGGAGCGTGCCTTCCAGGATATACGCGACCACGTGCTTGCCGAGGAGCACGCCGATTGGAAGACGCTCAGCGCGGGTACCACTGATGCCAGCAAAAATTTGGTCACAACGGGCCGAAAGCTGTTGGACGCGCGACAAAAGCGGGACGCACTCAGTGATGTCATGCGGACGCACGGCGCCGGAGCCGACAAACTGAACAAGCTGCTGAAGAGCTACCTCGGGCATGGTGGCATTTCACTGCGCACATCCAACGAGGGTTACCAACTGATCCGCTCCGGTGGTACTCCTGCGACACAGCTGAGCGAAGGTGAGAAGGCAGCACTGGCCTTTTGTTTCTACCTGACGCAGTTTGAGGCAGAGGGACGAAAAAAGAAGGAGTTGATTGCTGTCATCGACGACCCAATCTCTAGCCTCGACACATCGGCCAGGACTCACGCATTCAGCCTGATGAGCCGCATGACGAAAGATTGCCGTCAGGCGGTGGTGCTCACCCACAACATGTCATTCATGAACATGGTGAAGCGAGAATTCACTAAGAACGGCGGCCCAGCGCAGAGCCTATTTCAACTCGAATGCACATCCCAGATGGACGACCCGGACAATCGGGCCACTCGTTTGAGGCCAATGACGAATCTAATCAAGGATTACGACACCGAATACCATTATCTTTTTGAGATCGTGCTGAAGGCCTCGAGAACCGGTGCGTCAGAGTTCCACTACCTGCTTCCGAATGCGACACGGAAGCTCCTGGAAATGTTTACTGCCTTCAGCGCTCCAGATCAAAAGAGCTTTGCTGGTGCACTTGGATCAAGTGGCGTGCAATTGAAAGAAAACGACCCGAAAGCCCTAGAGCGGCTCATCCAAGTTGAGTCTCACGGAACTATGGAAGGGCTATCGTCGCTTCCAGCTCTGACCGTCGAAGAAGCTCTGCGGGCGACCAAGGCCGCCATTGAATTCATCAAGCGGCGCGACGATAAGCATTTCAAAGCCATGTGTCGCGTTTGCCTGGTTCCGGAAGAGACATAGCCTTCCAACAACGTGCTCAAATCTGCCCTTGCTGTGACGTTGCCCCCAGTTTCTATCCAGTTTTGAGTTTGTTTCCGGCGTTGGATTTGCCCTGATGGGCGGTGGAAGCGACGGGCGCTGGCGCGGAGCCTTTCGCATTGCGCAGCGCGAGCGACCGTCGCGGATTGAAGGTCTGTGCAAACTCGTAAACTCGTTCGGCGTCTGCCATCCGATTTGCGAATGAGGCCGCGCGCTGTTGTAGTCGGCGCGCCACAGGGCCAGGGACGCGCGGGTCTGTGGGAGCGAGGTGAACAGCGTCTCGTTCAACAGTTCGTCGCGCAGGCGGCCGTTGAAGCTCTCGATGAAGGCATTCTGCATCGGCTTGCCCGGCGCGATGTAGGGCCATTCCACCCGATGATCCCTCTAGCCGAGGATGGCGTTCGAGGTGAACTCGGTGCCGTAGCACCTACGGAATGAAGGAGCGGCGGCAGCCGGGACAGCGTGCGCGCAGCTTTTCGCTGCAGGCGCGCACCGGTCGAGGCGGCCATGGCCAGTCAAAGTTTCTCTAGAATGTGAATGCTCACAACCCATTCCGGAGAGACCGACCATGACCACTTCAGATTCTACACCCGCCGCTGCGGTGCTGGTGGCGATCGACATTGCCAAGGTGCGCAATGAAGTTCTGATCGAAGCACCAGGCCACAAGCGCCGGCGTCGCCTTTTGGTCCTCAACACCCGTGCTGAGCACGACCATCTGATCGAAGTGCTGCAGGCGTACGGCCGCCCTGTGGTCCGCGCCTTTGAGGCGACCGGGAACTATCACCGGCCGATAGCATGGCGCCTGGGCTGAAGCGGGTTTTGAGGTGCGGCTGGTGTCGTCGCTGGCACTGGCCCGAACACGAGAAGCGTTGCACAATAGCTGGGACAAGAACGATCCAAAGGATGCACAGGTGATCCTGCACATGCTCAGGATCCAGGCGACGCAGGTCTTACCATGATCCGCTGCGGGCCGGCATCAACGACGTGCAGGAACTGTCGAAGACACATGAAGCGATCGCCAGGGCCAAGACCGAGATCCAGAACCGTATCCTGACGCACTACCTGCCGCTGTATTTTCCCGAGATCGATTGCTTCCGGGGTAACATGCGTGTTTCAGAAATTCGCGGACACCCATTCCGCTAATTCGCGGACAGCGATTTCAGTAATTACGGGACAGTGATTCCGCTAATTCCCGGACAGTCTTCGGGGCGGATAACGGTCGGTTCTCGGGAGCGCCGTTCTGGCATTTTGCCCTCTCATCATCGGGTTGAGAGGGGCCATGCCAAGACGGAAGCAAGCGAGACGAACGACAGTGAAAGACCTACGATCAATCCTGCGCCTGACGCATGAGCAGGGCTTCTCGGTGCGAGCGGTGTCGGAACGGCTGAAGATCAGCAAGACTCCGGTTTCGACCTATCTGTTGCGGGCGCGTGAGGCTGGCATCTCGGACTGGCCGCTGCCGCCGGGCTATGACGATGACGTATTGCTTGAGCGGCTTCTGTTTCGCCGGGTTGGCCGTCCGCCGCAGGATCTGGACGAGCCCGATTGGGCGATGATCTCGCGCGAGCTGAAGCGCAAGGGCGTGACGCTGACGTTGTTGTGGCAGGAATACCGCGCGGCGCACCCCGATGGTTATGGCTACACCTGGTTTTGTGACCGGTTCGGCGCTTTCCAGCGCCGGTCGAGCGCAACGTTCCGCAACCGCCACGAGGCGGGCGCGGTGATGCAGACCGACTATGCGGGCCACACCGTGCCCGTTGTCGATCCCGATACTGGCGTCATCTACCAGGCTCAGATCTTCGTTGCAGTGCTGGGCGCCTCGTCCTTCACCTTCGCCCATGCCAGCTTCAGCCAAAAACTGCCGGACTGGATCGAGGGCCAGTGCCGGGCACTCACCTTCTTCGGCGGGGTAACTAAGGCGATCGTCTGCGACAATCTGAAGGCCGGCGTCGCCAAGGCGCTGTGGTTCGAGCCGACGCTCAACCAGACCTTCGCCGCCATGGCCGAACATTACGACACGACGATCCTGCCGACCCGCAGCCGTAAGCCGCGCGACAAGGGCAAGGTCGAGGGCGCGGTGCTGATCGTCGAGCGCTGGGTCCTGGCCCGGCTGCGCAACCGGCGCTTCTTCAGTCTCGGCGATCTCAACGCCGCAATCGCGGGGTTGCTGGAGGATCTGAACAACCGCACCATGCGCCATGTCGGCAAAAGCCGCCGGGAGCTGTTCGAGGAGATCGAACGAACGGCCCTGTCGCCATTGCCGCCGGCGCCGTTCGAATATGCGGAGTGGAAATCGGCGAAGGTGCATCCCGACTACCATGTCGAGATCGACAGGACCTTCTACTCGGTGCCGCACGCGCTGATCGGGCGGCGCGTGGATGTGCGGCTCACCCACCGGGTGGTCGAGCTCTTCCATGATCACAAGCGCGTCGCCAGCCATGTCCGCCGCTCGCAGCGCTGCGGCCATGTCACCGTCAACGAGCACATGCCCAAGGCGCACCAGCGCTATGCCAACACGACGCCGGCGAACCTGATCCGGCAGGCAGCCGAGATCGGCGCCAACACCGCCATCCTGGTCGAGCGGATGATGCGCGACCGTCCCCATCCCGAGCAGGGATACCGCTCCGCGTTTGGCATCCTCTCGCTGGCCCGTCGCTACGAGCGGGATCGGCTCGAGGCAGCCTGCG